>NZ_JBSFNC010000269.1:0-6115 GCF_053586895.1 Amycolatopsis sp. NPDC003731
GGCCCCATCCGCACCCGCGTCTTGATCCACGACGGCTTCTTCTCGATCGGCGTCTCACTGTTGCGAACCTCGAGACGCAGCAGCTTCCGGCCTTCGGGCTGGGCGCTCATCGCGCGAGGTCCGCGTACAGCGGGTGCTTCTCGGCCAGGGTTTCGACGCGGTCGCGCAGCTTGGCCCGCACGGCGTCGTCGAAGTCCGGCTTGAGCGCCTCGGCGATGACGTCGGCGACCTCGGTGAAGTCCTCGGCCCGGAAGCCGCGGGTGGCCAGCGCCGGGGTGCCGATCCGCAGGCCCGAGGTGATCATCGGCGGGCGCGGGTCGAACGGGACGGCGTTGCGGTTGACCGTGATGCCGACCTCGTGCAGGCGGTCCTCGGCCTGCTGTCCGTCCAGAGTGGACTGGACGAGGTCGACGAGCACCAGGTGGACGTCGGTGCCGCCGGTCAGCACCCGCACACCCGCCGAAGCGCAGTCGGCCTGCGACAGCCGCTCGGCGAGGATCCGCGAGCCTTCGAGGGTGCGCTCCTGACGCTCGCGGAACTCGTCGCTCGCGGCGATCTTCAGCGCGACGGCCTTGGCCGCGATGACGTGCTCGAGCGGGCCACCCTGCTGACCCGGGAACACCGCCGAGTTGATCTTCTTCGCCAGCTCTTCGCGGCACAGGATGAGGCCGCCGCGCGGGCCGCCGAGGGTCTTGTGCGTGGTCGTGGTGACGATGTCGGCGTGCGGCACCGGCGACGGGTGCAGCCCGGCCGCGACCAGCCCGGCGAAGTGCGCCATGTCGACCATGAGCTTGGCGCCGACCTGGTCCGCGATCCGGCGGAACTCGGCGAAGTCGAGCTGACGCGGGTAGGCGGACCAGCCGGCGATGATCAGCTTCGGCTGGTGTTCGACGGCCAGCCGCTCGATCTCGGCCAGGTCGACGATCCCGGTCTCCTTGTCGACGTGGTAGGCGACGACGTTGTAGAGCTTGCCCGAGAAGTTGATCTTCATCCCGTGCGTCAGGTGGCCGCCGTGCGCGAGGTCGAGGCCGAGGATCGTGTCGCCCGGCTTGAGCACGGCGAACATCGCGGCCGCGTTGGCCTGCGCGCCCGAGTGCGGCTGGACGTTGGCGTGCTCGGCGCCGAAGAGGGCCTTCGCGCGGTCGATGGCGAGCTGCTCGACGACGTCGACGTGCTCGCAGCCGCCGTAGTAGCGGCGGCCCGGGTAGCCCTCGGCGTACTTGTTGGTCAGCACCGAGCCCTGCGCTTCGAGCACGCCCACCGGGGCGAAGTTCTCGGAGGCGATCATCTCCAGGGTCGACTGCTGGCGGTTCAGCTCGTCCGCGACGGCCGCGGCGACCTCGGGGTCGACGTCGGCGAGGGGGGCGTCGAAAGTCGTCATCAGTTCTCCTGGGTGTGCGCGGCGTAGGCGGCGGCGTCGAGCAGGTCCGGCACGTCCCCGGTCAGACGCACCTTCAGGAGCCATCCTTCGGTGTACGGGTCGGAGTTGATGACCTCGGGGGTGTCCGATGTGGTGCCGTTCACCTCGACGACCTCGCCGGAGACCGGCGCGTACAGCTCGCTGACCGACTTGGTCGACTCGACCTCGCCGAACACCTCGCCGGCGGTGATCGCCGAGCCCGCGTCGGGCAGCTGGACGAACACGATGTCACCGAGCGACTCGGCGGCGAAGGCGGTGATGCCGACGGTGGCGACGCCGTCTTCGACCTTCAGCCACTCGTGTTCCTTGGTGTACTGCAGGTTCTCGGGGATGCTCACAGGGGAAGTCCTTACGCGCGGGAGTAGAAGGGCAGGGCGACGACCTCGACGGGCTCGATCCTGCCCCGGATGTCGACGGAGAGCTCGGTGCCGGGCTCGGCGTACGCCCGATCGACGTACGCCATGGCGATCGGGTAACCCAGCGTGGGCGACAGGGCGCCGCTGGTCACTTCCCCGATCCCGGTGCCGTCGGCCAGCACCTGGTAACCGTGCCGCGGGGCTCGGCGACCGGCGCCTTTCAGCCCCACCCGCACGCGCGGGACGTCCGCCTCGGACCGCTCTTCGAGGGCCGTGCGACCGACGAAGTCGCCCGGCTTCTCGAACTTGACGACCCGGCCGAGACCGGCCTCGAACGGGCTCTGCTCGACGGTGAGTTCGTTGCCGTACAACGGCATCCCGGCTTCCAGCCGCAGCGTGTCGCGGCAGGCGAGACCGGCCGGCACCAGGCCGTGCGGCTCCCCCGCCTCCATCAGCAGCCGCCACAGCGCCGGGGCTTCGTCGGCGTCAACGAACAGCTCGAAGCCGTCCTCGCCGGTGTAGCCGGTGCGGGCGAGCAGGACGTCGTGGCCCTTCACGCTCGCCGGGACGCTGGCGTAGTACTTCAGCGCGTCCAGGTCGGCGTCGGTCACCGCGCCCAGGATCTCGACGGCCTTCGGGCCCTGGACGGCGATCAGCGCGGTGGTCTCGGACTTGTCGGCCACGACGGCGTCGAAGCCCGCGACCCGCTCGGCCAGTGCGTCCGCCACGACCTGCGCGTTGCCCGCGTTCGCGACGACCAGGTAGTGCTCGTCGGCCAGCCGGTAGACGACCAGGTCGTCGAGGACGCCGCCCTCGGGGTTGCAGATCATCGTGTACCGCGCCCGGCCCGGCTTGACCCCGGTGAGGTTGCCGACCAGCGCGAAGTCCAGCACGTCGGCCGCCTGCTTGCCGGTGACGTGGATTTCGGCCATGTGCGAGAGGTCGAACAGCCCGGCGGCCTCGCGGACGGCCTTGTGCTCGGCCAGCTCGCTGGCGTAGCGGACCGGCATGGACCAGCCGGCGAAGTCGGTGAACAGCGCACCGAGTCCCTTGTGGACTCCGTGCAGGGAGGTTTCGCGTGACACGGGTTCAGCCTTCGTAAGCGTTGAGGGGCGGGCAGGAGCACACGAGGTTACGGTCGCCGCGGGCGCCGTCGATGCGACGCACCGGGGGCCAGTACTTGTTCTTGCGCGAAACACCCGCCGGGTACACGGCCAGCTCCCGGTTGTACGGCTTGTCCCACTCGCCGACCAGCGTCTCCGCGGTGTGCGGGGCGCCCCGCAGCGGCGATTCCTCCGCACTCCACTTGCCGTTGGCCACGTCGTCGATCTCGGCGCGGATGGCGATCATCGCGTCGCAGAACCGGTCGATCTCGCCCAGGTCCTCGGACTCGGTCGGCTCGACCATCAGCGTCCCCGCGACCGGGAACGACATGGTCGGCGCGTGGAAGCCGTAGTCGATGAGCCGCTTGGCGACGTCGTCGACCGTCACGCCGGTCTCCTTGGTGAGCTGGCGCAGGTCGAGGATGCACTCGTGCGCGACCAGGCCGTCCTGGCCCGTGTAGAGCACCGGGTAGTGCGGCGCCAGGCGCGAGGCGACGTAGTTCGCGGCCAGCACGGCGACCTCCGTGGCCGCGGTCAGGCCGGGCGCGCCCATCATCCGAACGTAGGCCCAGGAGATCGGCAAAATCGACGCCGAGCCGTAGGGCGCGCCGCTGATCGGGCCGACGCCGGTTTCCGGGCCGGCCGCCTCCAGCAGCGGGTGGTTCGGCAGGTACGGCGCGAGGTGCGCGCGCACCGCGACCGGGCCGACCCCCGGGCCGCCACCGCCGTGCGGGATGCAGAACGTCTTGTGCAGGTTGAGGTGCGAGACGTCGCCGCCGAACTCGCCCGGCTTGGCCAGGCCGAGCAGGGCGTTGAGGTTCGCGCCGTCGACGTACACCTGGCCGCCGCCGTCGTGGACGATCTTCGCCAGCTCGTCGATGTCGTGCTCGTACACGCCGTGCGTGGACGGGTAGGTGACCATGATCGCGGCGAGGGTGTCCCGGTGGGTGTCCACCTTGGACCGCAGGTCGGCCAGGTCGACGTTGCCCTCGTCGGTGCACTTCACGACGACCACGCGCATCCCGGCCAGCACCGCGGACGCGGCGTTGGTGCCGTGCGCGGACGACGGGATCAGGCAGACGTCCCGGGCCTCGTCGCCGTTGGCGCGGTGGTACGCGCGGATCGCCAGCAGCCCGGCGAGCTCGCCCTGGCTGCCCGCGTTCGGCTGCAGCGACACCTTGTCGTAGCCGGTGACCTCGGCCAGCCAGCCCGCCAGCTGCCCGACCAGCTCGTGGTACCCGGCGGCGTCTTCGGCCGGGGCGAACGGGTGGATGCCGGCGAACTCGCGCCAGCTGATCGGCTCCATCTCGGTGGTGGCGTTGAGCTTCATCGTGCAGGAGCCGAGCGGGATCATGCCGCGGTCGAGGGCGTAGTCCAGGTCGGACAGCTTGCGCAGGTAGCGCAGCATCGCCGTCTCGGAGCGGTGGGTGCCGAAGACCTCGTGGCCCATGAAGCCGCTCTCGCGGGCCAGTCCGTTCGGCAGCGCGACGCCGTCTTCCAGGTCCCCTTCGACACCGAACGCCTTCAGGACCTTCGCGGCGATGGCGGGGGTGCTGACCTCGTCGAACGCGACGCGGACGTGGTCGGCGTCGACGTGCCCGAGGTTGATCCCGGCCTCGCGGGCGGCCGCGTGGACCTCGGCGGCCTGTCCGGGAACGTGTGCGACGACCGTGTCGAAGAAGGACTCGTGCACGACGTCGACGCCGGTCTGGCGGAGGGTGTCGGCGAAGCCCGCGGCGAGGCCGTGGACGCGCTGGGCGATCTTCTTCAGGCCGTCCGGACCGTGGTAGACCGCGTACATCGCGGCCAGCACGGCGGGCAGCACCTGCGCGGTGCAGATGTTGGACGTCGCCTTCTCGCGGCGGATGTGCTGCTCACGCGTCTGCAGCGCGAGGCGGTAGGCGGAGTTGCCGTCGGCGTCGACCGAGACGCCGACCAGGCGTCCGGGCAGCGAGCGCTCGAGCCCGGCGCGGACGGACATGTACCCGGCGTGCGGGCCGCCGTAGCCGAGCGGGACGCCGAAGCGCTGCGTCGACCCGGCGGCGACGTCGGCGCCGAACTCGCCGGGCGAGGTGATCAGGGTGAGCGCGAGCAGGTCGGCGGCGACGGTGAACAGCGCGCCCGCGGCCTTCGCCGACTCCGAAATCGCGTGGTAGAAGCCGCGGCCGCGCAGCACGCCGGACGCGCCCGGGTACTGGACGACGACGCCGAAGAAGTCCTCGGGCAGGCCGGTCAGCAGGTCGCGGACCTCGACCTCGATGCCGAGGGCCTCGACGCGGGTCCGCACGACGGCGATGGTCTGCGGCAGGCACTCGGCGTCGAGGACGACCTTGTTCGACTTCGACTTCGACGCGCGGCGCATCAGCGTGACGGCCTCGGCGACGGCGGTCGACTCGTCCAGCAGCGAGGCGTTCGCGGTGGCCAGGCCGGTCAGGTCGGCGACCATGGTCTGGAAGTTGAGCAGCGCTTCGAGGCGGCCCTGCGAGATTTCCGGCTGGTAGGGCGTGTACGCGGTGTACCAGGCGGGGTTCTCGAGGACGTTCCGGCGGATCACGCCGGGGGTGACGGTGTCGGAGTAGCCGAGGCCGATCATCTGCGTCATCGGCCGGTTGCGCGCGGCGAGGGCGCGCAGCTCCGCGGTGGCGTCCTCTTCGGACGCGGCGGGCGGGAGCCGCAGGTCACGGGTGGCGCGGATGGCGCTCGGGACGGCGGCGCCGACGAGGGCGTCCAGGCTGCCGTAACCGCACTCGGCCAGCATCTTCGCGCGTTCGGCCTCGGACGGGCCGATGTGGCGGGCGTCGAACTGCGTGGAAGTGATCGGGAGCTCCTCGGGCCGGGCGCACACCGGTGCGCTGGGAACTCCCCCTCTGTCATGGCACCTGAGAGTTTCACCGCCTGTGCAGCGGCTTTCACCTTGGGTGAGGCGCGGGTGCGCCTGCTTTCCAGAGTGGCCTCGCGCGAAGCGGTAGCGGTTACCTGAGAGATTCCGGGGAGTTTGCTCCTTCGGTGCCCCACCGACTTCGTGAGGGCTCTCCCGCCTCGGCTCGACGGCCCGATCTGCAGTTGTGGCGGTAACGGTACCCGGCGCTTCCCGCAGGCGTCCACTTCACCCGGGCAACACCACATCAGTTCTCGATGGCCCACGAACGCACCCCCAGCAAGGTCGCGAAAGACACAAAATCCACCACCGACGTCCACAATAAATCATAAGACACCACCAAAAACTAAAAACACAC
>NZ_JBSFNC010000270.1:0-6038 GCF_053586895.1 Amycolatopsis sp. NPDC003731
GTCGAGGTAGCCGTCGTCCACTTCGGCCGGCGTCCCGAGCAGGGCCTGGAGACGGTCGGATGCGCTGGTCGGCACGCTGGCCCGAGGCCACGCCCCGGAGCCCCTCTGCGCCCCTCTGCGCCGGGTGCCGTGGCCGCGGGCTCCTGTAACCGTGGCGGGCGCGCGCCGGGCCCGAAGCCACACCCCGCCCCGGAGTCCCTCCGCGCCGGGTGCCGTGGCCGCGGGCTCCGGGCGCCGTGGCGGGCGCGCGCCTGGCCGAAGCCACCGCCCCAGCCCCGAAGCCACCGCCCCACTCCGAAGCCCACCAGGCCGGGTGCCATGGCCGCGCGCCCCCAGCCACCCGCCCGGCCTCAAGCCGCCGCCCACCCCAAGACCATCCGTAAGCGCTCTCCGACCCGAAACCACCCGCGACACGCCCGACCCGATCCCCGCCCAGTGGCCTACGCCATACCCCCGCCAGTCCCCGCAAAACCCCAGGTAGAACCCCCAGAGTGGCGTTACCGGCCGGTAGCTGGAATGATATTCGGCCGCTCACGCTCCGCTGAACCTCTTCTACGCTGCGCCAACCGGCGGGACCCCCGTGTGGCATCTTGACTGGAAGCTCCGGTGGGGTCACGCTTACTCCCGACGGCGAAACCGGGGCCCTTGCGGGAGGGACCACCGGGTCGCCCGGAGGCATACCTGAAGACGTTGCGAAGCAGGCTGGGCCCCATCGGGAGCGCCCCCTGGACAAGCCGCGACGTTCGGGCTAGACTGTCTCTTTGCGCTGCCCTCTTTCAGGCTGCCCGGAGCCGGTAGTTAGGATAGTGGGCACACGGCACCCTTGACAGTCGCTGATAGCTGTTGCTATGGCGGCCGTCACCGCTCATTGTCCCCGGAAGGACGCATCTTGGCAGTCTCTCCCGCGAACCAGGCCACTGCTGCGACCACCTCGGCTGAATCTCGCTCGGAGGCCACGGGTATCCCCGGCGCGCCCAAGCGGGTTTCCTTCGCAAAGATTCGCGAACCCCTGAACACCCCCAACCTGCTCGACGTCCAGATCCAGTCGTTCCAGTGGTTCACCGGGGACGAAGCGTGGTTCCAGCGCCGTGTCGAGGAAGGTGAAGAGAACCCGGTCGGCGGCCTCGAAGAGGTCCTCAACGAGATCTCCCCGATCGAAGACTTCTCCGGTTCGATGTCCCTGTCCTTCTCCGCCCCGCGCTTCGACGAGGTCAAGGCCTCGATCGAGGAGTGCAAGGACAAGGACATGACGTACGCCGCGCCGCTGTTCGTCACGGCGGAGTTCGTCAACAACAACACGGGTGAGATCAAGAGCCAGACGGTCTTCCTCGGCGACTTCCCGGTGATGACCGACAAGGGCACCTTCGTCATCAACGGCACCGAGCGTGTCGTGGTGTCCCAGCTGGTCCGCTCCCCGGGCGTCTACTACTCCAAGGACATCGACAAGACCTCCGACAAGGACGTCTTCAGCGTCCGGGTCATCCCGAGCCGGGGTGCCTGGCTGGAGTTCGACGTCGACAAGCGCGACACCGTCGGCGTCCGCATCGACCGCAAGCGCCGCCAGCCGGTCACCGTGCTGCTGAAGGCCCTGGGCTGGACCACCGAGGCGATCCGCGAGCGCTTCTCCTTCTCGGAGACGCTGCTGGCCACCCTCGAGAAGGACCACACCGCCGGCACCGACGAGGCGCTGCTCGACATCTACCGCAAGCTGCGCCCGGGCGAGCCGCCCACGAAGGAGAGCGCGCAGACCCTGCTGGAGAACCTGTTCTTCAAGGCGAAGCGCTACGACCTGGCCAAGGTCGGCCGGTACAAGGTCAACAAGAAGCTGGGCCTGTCGACGCCGATCGACAACGGGACGCTGACCGAAGAGGACATCGTCACGATCATCGAGTACCTGGTCCGGCTGCACGCCGGCGAGGACAAGATGACCGCCGCGAACGGCACCGAGATCCCGGTCGAGACCGACGACATCGACCACTTCGGCAACCGCCGCATCCGCACCGTCGGCGAGCTGATCCAGAACCAGATCCGGGTCGGCCTGTCGCGCACCGAGCGCGTCGTCCGCGAGCGCATGACCACGCAGGACGTCGAGGCGATCACCCCGCAGACCCTGATCAACATCCGCCCGATCGGCGCGGCGATCAAGGAGTTCTTCGGCACCTCGCAGCTGTCGCAGTTCATGCAGCAGACGAACCCGATCGACGGCCTGACCCACAAGCGCCGCCTCAACGCGCTGGGCCCGGGTGGTCTGTCGCGTGAGCGCGCCGGCATGGAGGTCCGCGACGTCCACCCGTCGCACTACGGCCGGATGTGCCCGATCGAGACGCCGGAAGGCCCGAACATCGGCCTGATCGGCTCGCTCTGCTCCTACGCGCGGGTCAACCCGTTCGGCTTCATCGAGACGCCGTACCGCAAGGTCGTCGAGGGCCGGGTCACCGACCAGATCGACTACCTGACGGCGGACGAGGAAGACCGCTACGTCAAGGCCCAGGCGAACGCGCCGATCTCGGACGACGGCACCTTCGTCGAAGACCGGGTCATGGCCCGCCGCAAGGGCGGCGAGGTCGAGCTGATCGACCCGCTCGACATCGACTACATGGACGTGTCGCCGCGGCAGATGGTCTCGATCGCGACGGCGATGATCCCGTTCCTCGAGCACGACGACGCGAACCGCGCGCTGATGGGCGCGAACATGCAGCGTCAGGCCGTGCCGCTGCTCCGCAGCCAGGCGCCGTACGTCGGCACCGGCGTGGAGCTGCGCGCCGCGATCGACTCCGGCGACATGCTGGTCGCCGAGCAGTCGGGCGTGGTGGAGGAGCTCTCCGCCGACCTGATCACGGTCATGCACGACGACGGGACGCGGAAGGCCTACAGCCTCTACAAGTTCCGCCGCTCGAACCACGGCACCTGCTTCAACCACCGCCCGATCGTCAACGAGGGCGACCGGGTGGAAGCCGGCCAGGTCATCGCCGACGGCCCGTCCACCGAAAACGGTGAGGTGGCGCTCGGCAAGAACCTGCTGGTCGCGGTCATGCCGTGGGAGGGCCACAACTACGAGGACGCGATCATCCTCTCCGAGCGCCTGGTGCAGGACGACGTGCTGACGTCGATCCACATCGAGGAGCACGAGATCGACGCCCGCGACACGAAGCTGGGCGCCGAGGAGATCACCCGGGACATCCCGAACGTCTCCGAGGAGGTCCTGGCCGACCTCGACGAGCGCGGCATCATCCGGATCGGTGCCGAGGTCCGCGACGGCGACATCCTGGTCGGCAAGGTCACGCCGAAGGGTGAGACCGAGCTGACCCCGGAGGAGCGCCTGCTCCGCGCGATCTTCGGCGAGAAGGCCCGCGAAGTCCGCGACACCTCGCTGAAGGTGCCGCACGGCGAGACCGGCAAGGTCATCGGCATCCGGGTGTTCTCCCGCGAGGACGACGACGAGCTGCCCCCGGGCGTCAACGAGCTGGTCCGCGTCTACGTGGCCCAGAAGCGCAAGATCCAGCCGGGCGACAAGCTCGCCGGCCGGCACGGCAACAAGGGTGTCATCGGCAAGATCCTGCCGGTCGAGGACATGCCGTTCATGGAGGACGGCACCCCGGTCGACATCATCCTGAACACCCACGGTGTGCCGCGCCGGATGAACATCGGCCAGATCCTCGAGCTGCACCTCGGCTGGCTGGCCTCGCAGGGCTGGACGATCGAGGGCGACCCGGACTGGGCGAAGAACCTTTCGCCCGAGCTGCGCGACGTCGCGCCCGGCACGAACACCGCCACCCCGGTGTTCGACGGCGCGAAGGAGGAGGAGCTCACCGGGCTGCTCAGCAGCACGAAGCCGAACCGCGACGGCGAGCGGATGGTCAAGGAGAACGGGAAGGCCAACCTGTTCGACGGCCGCTCCGGCGAGCCGTACCCGTACCCGGTGTCCGTCGGCTACATGTACATCCTGAAGCTGCACCACCTGGTCGACGACAAGATCCACGCCCGCTCCACCGGTCCGTACTCGATGATCACGCAGCAGCCGCTGGGTGGTAAGGCGCAGTTCGGTGGCCAGCGCTTCGGTGAGATGGAGTGCTGGGCGATGCAGGCGTACGGCGCCGCCTACACGCTGCAGGAGCTGCTGACGATCAAGTCGGACGACGTGGTCGGCCGCGTCAAGGTGTACGAGGCCATCGTCAAGGGCGAGAACATCCCCGAGCCGGGCATCCCGGAGTCGTTCAAGGTGCTCCTCAAGGAGCTCCAGTCGCTGTGCCTCAACGTCGAGGTGCTCTCCAGCGACGGTGCGGCGATCGAGATGCGCGACTCCGACGACGAGGACCTCGAGCGCGCCGCGGCCAACCTCGGCATCAACCTGTCCCGCAACGAGTCGCCCTCGGTGGACGACGTCGTGCACTGATCCGGTGTCGAGCGGGGACCTGCCTCCCGTGGGTCCCCGCTCCACCGCCGACCCCTCTTCTAGCCGAAACAACCCCAAGGGGACTTAGACGTGCTGGACGTCAACTTCTTCGATGAGCTCCGCATTGGTCTCGCCACGGCCGACGACATCCGTCAGTGGTCGTACGGCGAGGTCAAGAAGCCGGAGACCATCAACTACCGGACGCTCAAGCCCGAGAAGGACGGCCTCTTCTGCGAGAAGATCTTCGGCCCGACCCGGGACTGGGAGTGCTACTGCGGCAAGTACAAGCGCGTCCGCTTCAAGGGCATCATCTGTGAGCGCTGCGGCGTCGAGGTGACCCGCGCCAAGGTGCGCCGCGAGCGGATGGGCCACATCGAGCTGGCCGCCCCGGTCACCCACATCTGGTACTTCAAGGGTGTTCCCTCCCGCCTGGGCTACCTGCTGGACCTGGCGCCGAAGGACCTCGAGAAGATCATCTACTTCGCGGCTTACGTCATCACCGGCGTGAACACGGAGCTGCGCCACAACGACCTGCCGACCCTCGAGAACGAGATCGGCGTCGAGCGCAAGAACCTCGAGACCAAGCGGGACGCGGACATCGAAGCCCGCGCGCAGAAGCTCGAAGCCGACCTGGCCGCGCTGGAGGCGGAGGGCGCCAAGTCCGACGTCCGCCGCAAGGTCAAGGAGGGCGGCGAGCGCGAGATGCGCCAGCTGCGCGACCGCGCCGGCCGCGAGCTGGACCGCCTCGAGGAGGTCTGGACGACCTTCACGAAGCTCGACACCCGCCAGCTGATCGCCGACGAGCTGCTCTACCGCGAGCTCGTCGACCGCTACGGCGAGTACTTCACCGGCGGCATGGGCGCGGAGGCCATCCAGAAGCTGGCCACCGAGTTCGACGTCAACGCCGAGGCGGACAGCCTGCGCGACACCATCCGCAACGGCAAGGGGCAGAAGAAGCTCCGCGCGCTGAAGCGGCTCAAGGTCGTCGCGGCCTTCCAGGCCACCGGCAACGACCCGCGCGGCATGGTGCTCGACGCCGTCCCGGTGATCCCGCCGGACCTGCGCCCGATGGTGCAGCTGGACGGTGGCCGCTTCGCGACCTCCGACCTGAACGACCTGTACCGCCGGGTGATCAACCGCAACAACCGCCTCAAGCGGCTGATCGACCTCGGCGCGCCCGAGATCATCGTCAACAACGAGAAGCGGATGCTGCAGGAGGCCGTCGACGCGCTGTTCGACAACGGCCGCCGCGGGCGTCCGGTCACCGGCCCGGGCAACCGGCCGCTGAAGTCGCTGTCCGACCTGCTCAAGGGCAAGCAGGGCCGGTTCCGCCAGAACCTGCTCGGCAAGCGCGTCGACTACTCGGGCCGTTCGGTCATCATCGTCGGCCCGCAGCTGAAGCTGCACCAGTGCGGCCTGCCGAAGGACATGGCGCTCGAGCTGTTCAAGCCGTTCGTCATGAAGCGGCTGGTCGACCTGAACCACGCGCAGAACATCAAGTCCGCCAAGCGGATGGTGGAGCGCTCGCGGCCGCAGGTGTGGGACGTGCTTTCTTCCTCTCGAAGGACGACACGAACACGGCCGCGGCCCCGTCGTCGAGCACGTCGGCCAAGCCGTCCACGCCGAAGCCGACGTCCAAGAAGCC
>NZ_JBSFNC010000271.1:0-5789 GCF_053586895.1 Amycolatopsis sp. NPDC003731
AGTCAGTCGGCCGACCGCTACGGTTCTGCGGTCACCGTCCACCAACCATCCGCGGATCCACCGCGTCGACGGCGCCACGTTCGAATCCACCGGGGTGCTCGCACCTGCGTGCGCGTCAGCGGATTCCCGGCGCGACACCGTCTCCGCCGCCCGGTCCCGCCAGCCCCGCTACCGCGACACCTGCGCCGCCGTGACCTGCGCAAGACCTCAATGCAGTGAGAACCCCACAGACACCAACCGGCCAGCCGACGTGACCAACCCTCCAACTACCGCGGAGCCACCATGCCAGTGACCGACGGCGCAAGACCCGAGACCTGGTCGTGGACCACCGTGCGCGCGCGGCCGCTGCACGACTACCTCGACTCCCGCACACCCACGGTCCGGATACGGCATTGGCCCACTCGCGATCCCGACTCCCCGCACACCATCCACCCGCTCCAGGAAGCCTTAGAAGATCCTGATGACCACCACCGACACCGGCGAGCTCGCCCACACCGTGGGCGCGGAACTACAGCAACAGCGGGAAGACCGCGGCTGGTCCCGCCCTGCGCTCGCCGCATGGCCTCAGAACCAGGTGACGGCGCGAACACTCATCATGTGGGAGAAAGCCACCCGCTCAATGTCCCTGCGCCAGCACGGCGACACCGGCCTGCTCTTCCAGCTGCGGCCGTCGCAGCTGCTGGCACGGGCCGAGCACCACATCGGCTGGGAATCCGACCGGGTCATGAATCTCGCTGTCCTGGCCGCCACTCAGACCGACGCGCTCCGTCCCGCGGCCCGCTGGGCACAACAACCGCTCCACACCGAAGCCCCACAGTCTCGCGGGTTAACCCCGGCCGACCTCACCAGGTTTGCCGACCGCTGCCGCCTGAGCATCGCACACCTCACCGCCCTGCTGTCCAACCAAGCGCCGGTACATCCATGACGCCACCAGAGACGACACACGCCACCCCGATCCCCCAGCCCGCGGTAGCCGGGAAACCCTGGTGGCAACGACCAGTCGGGACGAATCCGAACCGGATCAATCTCGCCTTCCTTCTCGATGCCTTCCGCGAAGCCAAGAACAGCGACAACCGCTATGCGCCCTGCGCCAAATTCGCCCACAACAACGAACTCGACGCCGCGCGCCTGCTCGAAGCCCAAGTACCGGACGCAGGATTCGTGTTCCGGTCCGAACACGCGTTCCTGGAACGCGCTGCCGCCTACCTCGTTGCCCGGCAAGGCATCAGCACCATCGTCGTCGCCGGGACGGGACTGCCCAACATCGCTGGAGAACACGACCTGCACTCGCTCATCCGCCGCACCGAGACGACCAACCGAAACCGCGAGCGGAGCACCACTCGTGTGAGCGTGATCTACGTCGATCACGACCCCCTGGTCCTGGCGCACCTGCGCACGATCGCCGACGAGAACGACGGCGTCCACGTCGTCGACGCCGATCCCTGGGATCCTCAGGCGATGTGGGACACCCTCTACAACACCGCCGAGAAAACCCCCGGCCTGGTCTCACCCGACAACCGCCACATGGCGTTGCTGCTGGGCGGCGTGATGTCCTTCCACGGCGGCAGCCGCGCCGACACCGCCCAGACCGTGCAGGCTCACCTCGCCCGGCTGCCCGCCAGTGCGTTCCTGGCCATGACGCACCTGCTGCAGCCCGAGCATCCCGACCTCGCCGTCCAGGCACTCGAATTCGAGACTGCGCTGCAGCGCCGTGGCCCCGGCACCGGAAGCCTCGCCACCGAAGCCCAGATCGAAGCAATGATCCGCGGCACCACCCTGCTACCACCTGGCATCGGCCCCGCGTTCGCCTGGTTTCCCGACGGGCCGCCCACCGACACGCCGGTGTGCGGGAACTTCACTGCCGCAGTCCTCACCCAGAAACCTGAATCCGACAGCGACCTGCCGGAACCTCCGTGGCGGCCGGCAACGTCCTGACTTCCTGGCCGACCGTGCCCCGACGCCGCGGACGGCCCGGAAAGGGGGCCGGTGTCCTCGCACGACACGGGATACCCGTGCGAGGACACCGGTTGCCCGGAATCGACCGGCTACCGAGGTGGCCGGTCACCTGCCCGCGATCAAGGTCGAGCAACCGCCTTCCCCGATCGCGGGTGACCACCGGTGCCTGGCCGTGCTCACCCCTCCCCCGAGCACGGCCAGGTACCCACACACCATTCGGCGCAACCCGAGTCCGCCAGGATTCGTCCGGACACTCCTCGACCTGCTGACCACCTCAACCCGCTACGACATCGACCCGGAAAAACATGACAACCCGCGAAACCAACCGTAAAAAACATCCCGCCGCCTACCGCCCCGCAGCCATCGGCGTCGGCATCAAACTCCGCAGCCACCGCGAGCAACGCGGCGCCAAGCTGCGACCTCTTTCCGAATCAATCGGCTTGTACGCACAGCTGCTGTCGAACTGGGAGCTTGGTATTCGCCTCCCAGGGCCAACCGAGGCAGCTTTCGTGCTCGGAAAACTGGAAGTCGACTACTCCATCGCGCAGCGCGTCATCAACCTGGCCATCCAGGGAAACATTCCAGACCTGGTCGACACCGATAACCGGGACCACGCAGCGATCGGCTGGCACTACGAGCACCTCGCCGACCAGACAACAGTCTGGGCTCCCACGCTCATCCCCGACCTGCTTCGCACACCGGAACACGACCTCAGTGTGCTCAATCACCCCCTGTCCGACCCCCACGCCGAGGCATACGCCTTCGCCTGGCGCCAGCGACGCGAAGACATCGCCGACCCCCAGCGTCACTACACCTTCTTCATCGGCACCACCGCACTGCACACCTGCCCCCCACTGTTGGTCCACGACCAACTCGATTACCTCCAGCAGCTGGATCGACACAGCAATATCACCATTTCGATCGTGCCGACCGAGGTATGCCCGCCCGGTCTGATCGCCCCGTTCTCTCTCTTCGAGACCGACAGCACCACGATCGCCGCAGTCGTCCACCACTATCACGCCAGCACCTACATCACCGACTCCGATGCACTTCGCCGCTACCGCGAGACCGTGACCCGGCTGCGGAGCCTGCGCCTGATCACCGTCGGCGCCGCAGCAGAACAACTGCGGCTGCGCGCATCGCTTTCGGCTAGCGGCTCTCCTGTACTCGGCAGCTCGGCGTTCATCGGCGACGATGATTCTGAAGCAGGCACGCCGTCGGACAGCACTCGCCACGACGGTCTACCGCCACGGACAGCAGCCACCGCCGAGTCATACCCGTGTCCCGTGCCCGTATCTACGCCGTCTCCATCTGCAGAGCACGACGGTGGCAATGCCGGCTCGCAGACGCAACCTGTGCCGTTGCAGGCTCAAGACCAGGCAACGCTGATCTTCACGCCAGGCCAACTGGTTCTGGGAAAGCAGGTCGCCCGGCTGCGAACGGCGCGCGGCCTCGCCCAAGATCGACTCGCGACGGCGACCGGAGTTCCCTTGTCACGAATCCGGAAGTTGGAGCAGGCCAGAACCGCCATCACAGCATTCGCCGACATCGCGGCCCTGGCTGACGTTCTCGGGGTATCGCGCATCGAGTTCGCCGCTGCAGCGCTGCACGATTTCCACATCCACTTCGACCTGCACCCGACAACACCGCAAGACATCTCCGCGATTTTCGACACAACCACCTCGCGGTCACTCGGCAACTGGGTGTGCATCGAGCGGAAGACGCGTGGACTCACCGTCGATGACGTGGCCCTCCGATCAGGACTCCCTCGGGAAACCGTGGCCCTGTTGGAGAACAACGACCTCGACGTCACCTTCCCTGTCATCGTCAAAGTGGCCGATGCACTGCGCATTCCCCGACGAGCGCTCACGATCGTTGCAGTATCCGGGTTCCCGAGGCGCCCGGCTCGCGGCCAGCAGCAGAAGCCCGGTCTGTGACCCGGCCCAAGATCCGGGTCCGACGACGTGCTCCCCCGTCGTGCACCAAGCCGACGGCGGTGGAGACGGTTGCTCCTCGCCGACCAGCCATCTCCACCGCTGCCAGCCCTTCGAGGTGTTCGGTATGACCAAGCAGGCGTGTCCGTGTTCGCGGTGTGCGGGTAGATCCGGGACGAGAGCAGGGTTGGGTAACGACGACTCGTCAGCATTCGATTTCCGCTGCTGCGGCGATAGTGTCACGGGCACCGGGGCACCACCGGTGTCCCAGCTCCGCCGGGACCAGTGTGCTGCTCGACCTCCCACAGGTCGCCACGCACCCACCCATAGGTGCCGCCGCGATAGGACCAGCCCCACGCGTGCCCATCGGAGGCCCGCCGCGTGCACGACACCCAGAACCGAGCCCCATAGCCGATCGTGCCCAGCACCGGACCATCCACCGGCCGCGACCGGATACGCGCGCCGTCCGCGATCGCGATGACCGCAATCCAGCCCTGCGCCGTCGCAGCCGGCAACGGTCGAGCGTGCGACGACCTGTGCGTAGGCCAGATGAAGGTTCCGTCGGGCGCGACAGCCGGCGTGTCCGCGTTGGCCTCACCTTCGCCGACCGCGCCGATGTCCAGCTGGCCGGTCACGACGCCGACGACGGAGAGCTCGGTTGCCTGGACCGGCGCCGCGCCGGCCATCGTCACGCTTGTCAGCGCTCCGAACGTCAGCAGTGACGCGGCGATCCGCTTCGCGTACAAATGGCTCGTTGTCATCAGAAGACTCCTGTCTTGGGTTGCGTGCTGACGGCCGCTGGACAGAAGGTTCATTCGAGCGTGGGGGCAACGGCTCATCAGCGCGCGCAAGCAAACCCGACCCTTCGTTCCTGGCTGGAAACGCCTCAGCCTCAGGCGTGGCCGCTGATGAACACAGCCAGGTGGAGTCGGTCAGCGATATTTTGGCTCGGGAGAGGCGCCCTCCCCAGTGCCCTCTCCCGAGCCGGGAACCCTTCTACCGCGGGGGTTGAAGCGGATTCGGATCCCCAGAAGGGTCCATTGTGGCCGCTCCCTGTGGGCCACCGTGGATCACCTTCTGAAACCCAGAGTGCCTCAGAAATCAGTAATTCGCCACAAGCGTGGCGGGTTTTCTGGTAATAACTTTGAGTGTCTGGCTATGCGCTATACGCAGCACCCAACGACATCCTCCCCGGGCAGGCGCCCGCTGGGTGTGGCTGCAGCTCAGTGCAGCAGACCCGCGATCCGGGGCAAGCCCACCGTCCACGACAGACACCGCCGCCCTCGCGTGGCCGGCTTGCCCCGGACCCGCAGGGCCCACTGGCGAAGGCCGCGTCCACCGCCCACCCGGGCGCAGCCACCGAGGAGGAAGCCGTGCTCAAGTACTTCGTCGCCACCCACCGCACCCAAGGTGAACGGGACAACGACTCCAACAGCATCCCCGGGACCGAGATCGTCGACCTGGCCAGCCTCTCGCACGAGGACCCGGACCACCCGTACTGCGGCTGCGCGCGCAGCTTCGTCGGCATCAGCAGCCGCCAGACCACCACAACCGCCGAAATCGTCGAATCCGACATGACTCCGACGGAGTACATCCGCCGATTCCACGCCGCCTTCGTGGCCATGGGACTTCCGGACACATCCGACCTGCGCGCCAACGTCGGCAACGCCGCAACAGAGCTGCTGCAACTGGCTGCCGCGTGGCCGGTCGGCACCGTCGTCGAACGCCGAGGCCACGAGATCCACGTGCGCCGCTTCCCCGACGAGACATGAACGCCCTCATCCCCATGCCCGGCACATCGCCTGAAGGAATCTGAATGACCGTGTCAAGCCGCAGCGGTAGCGGGTTGTGGCGCGGCTGGGGTGAAGGTCCGCCCGTCGCGCAGCAGGGCCCAGAGCA
>NZ_JBSFNC010000272.1:0-5760 GCF_053586895.1 Amycolatopsis sp. NPDC003731
GTCGGAGTACAGGCCCATCTCGTCCGCGAGCCGCTCGGCGCAGAGGCCCCAGCCCTCGGCGTAGGCGCGAATGACTCATTCGGGACCTCGGACGTCCCGAATGAGTCATTCGCGACCTTCGGCGAGCGCAGGCACCCACACCCCACCCCCTCCGGGGCCCCGTCGTGGACAACTAAGCGCGCCCCACGGACACCGGGTGGATCAGGATCTGCCCTGTCCGCTCCCCCTCCCCCACCCCCGCCAAACCGCGCCACTCCTGAACCACCACATACAACGTGTCCTCGCTCAACGCGCAAGCAAAGCACCCGCGGTCGAAAGTCAGCCTCTCCACCACCTCCCCGCCCTCCCGGACCAAAGTGCAAGACCGGTGGGGCACGTCCGACACCCAGACCGCGCCCGAGGCGTCCAGCGCGATGCCGTCCGGTACTCCTTCGCCGAGGTCCGCCCACACCCGGCGGTTCGCCAGGCCGCCGTCCGGATGCACCGTGAACGCCGTCAGGCGGTTCGCGTACGACTCGGCCACGATCAGCGTCGAGCCGTCCGGGGTCAGGGCCATGCCGTTGCCGAAGGCGATGTTCTCCGCCACCGTGCGGACCGTGCCTCCCGGGTCGACGTACCGGATCGCTCCCGGGCGGTACGGCTCTCCGGACATCAGGTCGAAGCCGCCCCCGTTGACGTAGCTGCCTCCGGCGCGGGTGGTCACTATTTCGTTGAACCCGCTGCCGCCCAGGTCCGCGTGGGTTGTCAAGCCGGACTCCGAGAGCCGCAGCAGGAGACCGTCCGACGAAGACACGATCAGCGGCTGCCCGCCGAGGAAGTCGAAGCACATCGGCATCGTCGGGAAGTCCGCGCGGAACACCGGTTCGCGCTCGCCCGCCGGCGAGACCGCCACGATCTCGTGGGCCAGCCAGTCGGCGAACCAGAGCCGCCCGTCGTGCCAGCGCGGGGATTCGCCGAACGCGATCCCGTCGAGCAGCAGCGCCGTCATCGCCACACCCCCAGCAGGACCGCCACCACCGCGATCTTCACCAGCCAGTCGCCCGCGTGCAACGCCGCCAGGCCCACCGGGACCCGCTCGTGCAGCACCGAGCCCGCCAGGATCACCGCCGGGAACCCGGCCCACACCAGCAGCGCCAACCCCAGCGCACCGGGAACGCCGTCCACCCCGACCGCGCCGGCGAGCAGCGCGAACGCCGTCACCAGCACCAGGGTCCGCACGAACTCCGCGCCCATCCGCCACGGCGACGACGCGGCCGCGCCCGCCGGGCTCAAGCGGGCCCAGACCCGCCCGAACGCCGTGTACCAGGCCGCGCTCACCACGAACGCCGCCACCGAAGCCACCAGTACCGCGACGACCATCGCTCACTCCTTCGCTCGAACACGATCGAAGGAGACGTCGACGCCGGCAACCCGGCTTCGACAAAATTCCTAAAGCGATGAAGTCAGCCCACGCGCCCGCAGCACCGCGCGCTCCAGCGGGCGGAACACCAGCAGCTCGATCCCCACGCCGACCAGCAGGATCAGGAAGATCGCCGCGATGACCTTCTCGATGCTATTGAGCGATGACCCCTGGTTCAGGTAGGCACCGAGGCCGACCCCCAGCTGCGGGGACAGGGCGATCAGCTCGGCCGCCATCAGCGAGCGCCAGGAGAACGCCCAGCCCTGCTTGAGCCCGGCCAGGAAGCCCGGCAGCGCGGCGGGCAGCAGGATGTGCCGGGCCGAGGCGAGCCGGTTCGCGCCCATCACCTGGCCGACGCGCGGGAGGATCGGCGGGATCTGGTCGATCCCGGACACCAGCCCGTTCGCGATCGACGGCACCGAGCCGAGCAGGACGACGAAGTAGATCGCCCCGTCGTTGATCCCGAACCACAGGATCGCGGCCGGGACCCAGGCGACCGACGGCAGGCTCTGCAGCCCGGTCAGCAGCGGCCCGATCGCCGCGCGGACCACGCGGACCTTCGCCACGACCAGGCCGAGCGGGGTACCGATGACCACTCCGGCGACGAAGCCGAGCGCGGCGCGGTGCACCGACGTCCAGACGAACTCGAAAACGTCGCCGGTGACGACGCGCTCCCAGAACTCGTCCCACACCGACAGCGGCGCGGGCAGCTGGGTCTCGGGCCAGAAGGCCGCCGCCCAGAGGACCTGCCAGACGACGATCAGCAGGACCAGCGCGCCCACCGGCGGCAGGAAACCCCAGGCGAAGCGCTTCCAGAAGCTGGGACGGCGTTCGCCGACGGGGGCGTCGAGCGAATCCAGTCCGGCGCCGACCGCGTCCAGGTCGGCTTCGGCGGACCGGTCAAGCTGCGGCATGGGTGCTGATCACCTCGCGCAGGTGTCCGGTGATTTCCTCGGTCAGCTCCTCGGCGTCGGCGAGCGGCACGTCCGCCCACTCGCGCACGACCCGCCCGGGCCGCGACGACAGGAGCACCACGCGCTGGCCGAGCCGGACCGCTTCGCGCACGTCGTGGGTCACGAACAGCACGGACGTGCCGGTGCTGCGGTAGACGCGCAGCAGCTCGCCCTGCAGGACGTCGCGGGTGATGGCGTCGAGCGCGGCGAACGGCTCATCCATCAGCAGGAGCGACTGTTCCGGGTCGCCGCCGACGCGCAGCGTCGCGGCCAGGGCGCGGGCCAGCGCGACCCGCTGCCGCATCCCGCCGGACAGCTCGTGCGGCCGCTTGTTCCCCGCACCGTTCAACCGGACGAGTTCCAGCAGCTCGGCGGCCTTTTCGCGCCGCTCGGCGCGCCCGAAGCCGGCCAGCCGCAGCGGCAGTTCGACGTTGCGGGCCGCGGTCAGCCACGGCATCAGCGCGGCTTCCTGGAACATCACCGCGGGCCGCGACGTGTTGAGCGTGATCTCCCCCGCCGACGGCGCGTCCAGCCCGGCGACCAGGTTCAGCAGCGTGCTCTTGCCGCAACCGGACGCGCCGAGCAGGCAGACGAACTCGCCGGGCGCGACCGTCAGGTCCACGCCGTCGAGCGCGACGACCGCGCGGCCGGCCGTGCCGAACGTCTTGCGGACACCGTCGAGACGCACCGCTGCCGCGCCGGTGAAACTGGTGCGGCCGGTCGGGAGGGTCGTGGTCATCGCTGGCTGCCTCTCACTTGGTCAGTTCGGGAGCTACGACGGCGGGCTGGTTCTGCGCCTTCAGCACCTCGTTGAGGGCACCGAAGTCGGCGAAGCCCTTGAGCGCGACGGCCGACTTCACGACCCCTGCGGTGACCGAGTCCTGCGCGAGCTGGGGGAACGCCGACGCGACCGGGTCGGTGGTCAGTTCGATGCCGGAGAACGCGCGGTCCAGGACCGCTGCGCTCAGGGTACTGCCGGCCAGCTCCTTGAGCGCGCCGTTGACCACGGTCTTCGCGTCCGCCGGGTTGGTCTTGGCCCAGTCGATGGCGGCGAGCTCCCCCTTGAGCAGCGCGCGGACGGTGTCCGGGTGCTGCTGCAGGAACTCGCTGCGCACGATGACGACGGTGGTCGGGAAGCGGCCGCCGGGCCACAGCGTCTTCTCGTCGACCAGGACCTTCGCGCCGGCGTCGAGGACCAGCCGGGACGCCCACGGCTCGGGCAGCCAGCCGCCGTCGACCTCGCCCTTCTTGAAGGCGTCGAGCGTCTTCGGGTTGTCCATCGTGGTGATCTCGACCTGGCCGGTCAGCTGCTTCCCGGCCAGGAACTTCTTGAGCGCGACGTCCTGGGTGTTGGCCAGCTGCGGCGTCGTGAGGTTCTTGCCCTTGATCCCCTCGACACTGGTGATGTCCGGCTTGACGACGAGCTGCGCGCCGCCCGAGACGGCGCCGGAGACCAGCTGAATGGTGCCCTTGGACTTGGTGAAGGCGTTGATCGCCGGGCCGGAGCCGATGAAGGCGACGTCGAGGGAGTTGCCGAGCAGGGCGTTGACCTCTTCGGGCCCGGCGTTGAAGGTCTGGGTGGTGAGCTTGGTCGAGCCGAGCTCGTTCTTGAAGAAGTCCTTCTTGACGCCGATGAGCGCGGGCGCGTGCGTGACGTTCGGGAAGAACCCGACGCGGACTTCGGCCGCGGCGCCCTCATTGGCGGCGGGGGCGGCGGCGCTGTCGGCGCGCGAACAGCCCGCGAGCACGCCCACGACGGTCAGGGCGGCCAGCGCCGAGGCCAGGAATCTCCGAGGGGTGCGCACGTCAGCATCGCCTTTCGTCGGTGTCCGGGGGAGGTTCGCACGGTCACCCACTCAGGCGCATAGCCATCCGCATCCCGGGACACCCGGTGAGATTTCTTGACATCGCCGTCGGCCGCCGCTAGCCACCTCCCCGAAACTGATTAACCCGAAATTGGTCTTGTGAGCCAAATCATCACGAGCGGCGGCCGACTTCTATTACGTTCGGAGACGAAGATCATCACCGATTCAGGGGAGGGCCTGTGAAACGCACCGTATCGATCCTCACAGTGACCGCGGCGGCACTGCTGACGGCGGCGCCGGCGGCGCTGGCCGACGACAACCCGGACTGGCACGCCAAGTGCAGCACGCGCGTCTCGCCGACCGAAGCCAACAACGCCGAAGGCTGGGTGAACGCCCAGTCCGACGGCGGCAACTGGAAGATCGTCAACATCTACGCCAACCTGCGCAACGTCGGCGGCAAGATCACCGGGGACCACCAGGTCACGGTGAACGTGTTCAACGGCCCGGGCGGCCCGGTCGTCGCTTCGCACAAGTTCGACAACATCGCCAACGGCGACATCACGCTCACGGCCGACGTGTACCCGGCGGTGTCCATTCCCAAGGGAAAGGTCGCCGTCCAGGTGGCCGCGACGACCAACATCAGCTCGTGGCCGAAGCTCTGCAACGGCGCCGGCATCGTGTTCTGACTCGGTACCCGGTTCGAAGAAAGTGTCATAACGGGCAACCGCCGGCGTCACCCGAACGTGGTACAGGTGGACCACGGATTCGGGAGGAAGACATGACGAGCAGGGGCCAGGGAGCCGCCGGCGTCCGCGTGGCGCTGGTCGTGTTGTTCATCGGGCTGGGCCAGGCGTCGTTCGAGTGGCTCCGGTCACTCGGAATGGACGCGCTGACCAGCGCCGTCGTCTGGGCGATCCCGGTGATCACCGGCGCGGCGGTCGCCCTGGTGCTGTGGGTGGCGTCGGACCGGGCGTTCCTGCTGCGCAACTGGCTGCCGGTGGCGATATCGATCCCGGTGTACCTGGGCGGCGCGTTCGGCCTGGCGACGGGAACGGCCAGTCTGGTGGCCTCGATCGTCAGCGGAGTCGGCCTGGGGATCGCGGCGGTGGTGATCGCCGGACTGGTGCGCTCGCGGCGGCGGGTCGAGGCTGGTCAGTAGCGGTTTGGGCCGGGTTGTCCACAGGGTGGAGAGGCTGTGGACAACCTCGGCCTGAGGCGGACTTTCCGGACTTTTCGGCGGGGGTGGCCGGTAGGCTGGACTTGGGGACGCCCCCCTGGGCGCGGTGGGGGATGTTTGAGGGCTGGTGCGGGCGCTCCCGCTCCCCGAGGGTCAAGAACCGCGACGACACCACCGGCGACACCGCAGCCACAGCCGCAGCTGCGCGCCAATGTTTCACGGTCCGGGAATTGACCCCGACCCGCCGGGCTGCTTCCCGACTAGAAGCCGCCGAGCGGCGAGGGGTGTTTGAGGGCTGATGCGGGCGCTCCTCGAAGGTCGCGAATGACTCATTCGGGACCTCCAACAAACCCAAATATTAAATTAAGAAAACCCACCCCCCCCCGCCGCCCCCCCCCCCCCCCCAAGGGAGATAGGGGGGTTGGG
>NZ_JBSFNC010000273.1:0-5650 GCF_053586895.1 Amycolatopsis sp. NPDC003731
TGCCGCGTCGAGGCGGGAAAGCGTGCCTTGACCCGGCACCACCGGCCGTGTTCTGGCTTCGGATCGGGGTGGCGGGGGAGGGCTGGGTGGGGTGCCGGTGCGGGGCCGCGTGCCGGTTCCGGGCGGTGAGGCGGTTCAAAGGGCGCTCTGGCTTCGCCGGAGCCCTGCCAGGCCGCGGAAAGCCGCCGGGGTGGGGTTGGTGGCTTGCCGAGGCGGGGAAGGCCGCCGGGGCGCCCCCCGGTTTCACTCTACCGGCGGCCACCGACAATTTCGGGCCGCTCAGGCGGCACCGGGCACCGGTGGCCGGCCGCCCGGGCGACCGCGGCCAAGCCATCGCCGCGGGGGTGCCCCCCGTTTTCCACTCTACCGGCGACCACCGACAGTTTCGGCCACCCCAGCCAGCCGCCGCCTGCTCGCTCGGAGTCAGGCGGCCGCCGACGGTTGTCGTTCCCTCGGGGCTGTGCGGCCCACGCTGACTACGGCCGCGAGGATCTCGTCCGGGTCGATGCCCGGTTCCCACAGCTCCGTGCCGACCACGTGGGCCAGCCTGCGGCGGCGGTGTTGCGGGGTGTCCGTCAAGGCGACCTCGGTCGGGCGGCCCTTTTTGACCGCGTGGACCGCCCGGGTCACGAGGATCGCCTCCTGGCGGGTGGTGCCCAGTTCCGCCGCCGCGGCGAAGATCCTCTCCGCCGCGGCGTGACACCTTTCGTCCATCAGGCCTGGATCTCGCGGCGGCCGGACCGGTCACCGCCGATCTCGATGCGGCGGGGCTTGGCCTTCTCGGCTACCGGGATGCGCAGGGTCAGCACGCCCGCCTCGTAGTCGGCGGCGATGTGGTCGGTGTCGAGGCTGTCGCCGAGGAACAGCTGGCGGGAGAACACGCCCAGCGGCCGCTCGGAAACCTGCATCTCCACGTTGTCGCCACCGGGGAGCGGGCGGCGCTCGGCCTTGACCGTCAGCACGTTGCGCTCGATGTCGAGCTCGATGGCGTCCGGAGCGACGCCCGGCAGGTCGAAGCAGACCACGAACTCGTCGCCGGCGCGGTAGGCGTCCATCGGCATCGCGGTGGGCTTCGACCAGGTTCCGGTGGTGCCGAAGACCTGCTGGGTCAGGCGGTCCAGCTCACGGAACGGGTCGGTGCGCATCAACATCGTTGTCCTCCTTCTGGGCTTCGACGGGCGTTGTCAACACGCACTACTGTTCTAGCATGTCATCCAAACGATGACAAGTAGAAAGTCGTCATCAAGATGACAGTGTGAGCCCGGCGCCACCGGGAACACGGGACGGGAGATCCAGTCCCGTCCCGAAGGAGCCACCGTGCCCGAGCAGCCCCCCCAGCAGCAGACCCCGCCCGGCACCACCGCCGCCATGACGCCGCGGCCCGACCACGGCGAGCACAGCTACCGCGGCTCCGGCAAGCTGACCGGCAAGGCGGCGCTCATCACCGGCGCGGACAGCGGGATCGGCCGCGCGGTGGCGATCGCCTACGCCCGGGAAGGCGCCGACGTGCTGATCTCCTACCTCGACGAGCACGAGGACGCCGAAGAGACGCGGCGCTGGGTGGAGGAGGCCGGGCGCAAGGCCGTCGTCGTGCCCGGGGACGTCGCCGATCCCGCGCACTGCCGGGCCCTGGTCGCCCGCACCGTCGAGGAGTTCGGCCGGATCGACGTCCTGGTCAACAACGCCGCCTTCCAGATGACCCACGAGACCCTGGAGGAGATCCCGGACGAGGAGTGGGACCACACCCTCGCCACCAACCTGAGCGCGTTCTTCCACCTCGCCAAGGCCGCCGTGCCGCACATGAAGCCCGGGGCGTCGATCATCGGCAGCTCGTCGGTGAACTCCGACAACCCGACGCCGCAGCTGCTGCCCTACGACGTGACGAAGGCGGGCATCGCGAACATGTGCGCGGCCCTCGCGCAGCTGCTGGGACCGAAGGGGATCCGGGCCAACAGCGTCGCGCCGGGGCCGATCTGGACGCCGCTGATCCCGTCCACCATGCCGGAGGAGCAGGTGAAGTCCTTCGGCGAGCAGGTGCCGCTGGGTCGCGCCGGGCAGCCGGCCGAGCTGGCGCCGGTGTACGTGCTGCTGGCCTCCGACGACGGCAGTTACGTCTCCGGCGCCCGCGTCGCGGTGACGGGTGGCGCGCCGATCCTGTGACCGGCGCTCAGCTCCGCTGAAGGTGCGCGCAGACGGCGAGGTTCCCGGCGACGCACGCCGGGAACAGCCACGGCAGCGCCAGGAAGATCCCGGCCGCCACCAACGCCAGTGCGACGGCGTCCAAGCACAGGCACCACCGGAGCCGCCGGGCGCCCGTCTCCAAGCCTCGCTCGATCCCGCGCAGCCGCCGCCGCTCCCACGCCCGCAGCGGCGGGCCCGGGTCAGCGGCCGCGGGGGTCGTCACTGTCGCCCTGGTCGCTGGGCTGGATGGCGCCCGCGGCCACCTCGGCCGGCGACGGCTTGTCGCCGGGGTGGCCGCGGGTGACGTGCCCTTCGGCACGCATCCGCTCGACCATGTGCGGGTAGTGCAGCTCGAAGGCGGGGCGCTCCGAGCGGATGCGGGGCAGCTCCAGGAAGTTGTGCCGGGGCGGCGGGCTGGTGGTGGCCCATTCGAGAGAGTTGCCGTAGCCCCACGGGTCGTCGACGCCGACGGGGGCGCCGTAGCGGTAGCTCTTGAAGACGTTCCAGATGAACGGCAGCACCGACAGGCCCAGCAGGAACGCGCCGATGGTCGACACCATGTGCATCCAGGTGAAGTTGTCGCTCGAGAGGTAGTCGGCGTAGCGGCGCGGCATGCCCGCGTCGCCGAGCCAGTGCTGGATGAGGAACGTCGTGTGGAAGCCGATGAACGTCGTCCAGAAGTGCCACTTCGCCAGTCCCTCGTCGAGCATCCGGCCGGTGATCTTCGGGAACCAGAAGTAGATGCCGGCGAAGGTGGCGAAGACGATCGTGCCGAAGAGCACGTAGTGGAAGTGGGCGACGACGAAGTAGCTGTCGTGGACGTGGAAGTCCAGCGGCGGGGACGCGAGGATGACCCCGGTCAGGCCGCCGAGCAGGAAAGTCACCATGAAGCCGACCGACCACAGCATCGGCGACTCGAAGGTCAGCTGTCCCCGCCACATCGTGCCGATCCAGTTGAAGAACTTGATCCCGGTCGGCACCGCGATGAGGAACGTCATGATCGAGAAGAAGGGCAGCAGCACGGCACCGGTGGCGAACATGTGGTGCGCCCACACCACCGCCGACAGCCCGGTGATCCCGATCGTCGCGAACACCATGAGCTTGTAGCCGAACAGCGGTTTCCGGCTGAACACCGGCACGATCTCGGTGACGATCCCGAAGTAGGGCAACGCGACCACGTAGACCTCGGGGTGGCCGAAGAACCAGAACAGGTGCTGCCACAGGATCGCGCCGCCGTTCTCCGGGTCGAACACGTGCGCGCCGAGGTGCCGGTCGGCCAGGAGCGCGAACAGCGCCGCGGTGAGGATCGGGAACGCCAGCAGGATCAGCACCGACGTGAACAGGATGTTCCAGGTGAAGATCGGCATCCGCCACATGAGCATCCCGGGACACCGCAGGCACACCACGGTCGTGATCATGTTGACCGCGCCGAGGATCGTGCCGAGCCCGGTGACGATCAGGCCGGCGATCCACAGGTCGCCGCCGACGCCGGGGGAGTGGATGGCGTTGGACAGCGGCGTGTACGCGGTCCAGCCGAAATCGGGCGGACCACCCGGGGTGAGGTATCCCGACAGGACGACCAGCCCCCCGAACAGGTACAGCCAGTAGGAGAACGCGTTCAGCCGCGGGAACGCCACGTCCGGTGAGCCGATCTGCAGCGGCAGGACGAAGTTGGCGAAGCCGAACAGGTTCGGGGTGGCGTAGAGCAGCAGCATGATCGTGCCGTGCATGGTGAAGAGCTGGTTGTACTGCTCCGGCGAGAGGAACTGCAGGCCGGGCCGGGCCAGCTCACCCCGCATGAGCAACGCGGTCAGGCCGCCGATCAGGAAGAACCCGAACGACGTCGTCAGGTACAGCACGCCGATCGTCTTGTGGTCGGTGGTGCGGATCGTCTTCAGGAGCGTGGCACCGCGGGGACCCCGCCACACCGGGCGGTGGGGGATCGGAGCCGGGCGTGTCACCGTGTCGGTCATCGGACTTCTCACCTGTCGCCGCCGGGGAACGAGCTCTTCCCGCGCGCGTACCCGGGGCCGGGCGAGGCTACACACCCGAATCCCGGGATCAGCCGAACGGGCCGGCTTTGCAACCGGAGCGAGACCCGGGCCGGGGATTGGTGCCGGTCCGGCCGGGTAAGCCTCGGGCTTCACCTGCCGAAAGGAATTGCCATGTCCACCGCCACACCCGCCCGCACCCGGACACCCGTGCAGGTCGCCGCCATGGTCGTCGCGGTCGTCTTCCTGCTGGTCGGCGTGCTCGGCTTCGTGCCGGGCATCACGACGGACTACGACCAGCTGAGCTTCGCCGGCCACGACTCGATGGCCATGCTGCTGGGCGTGTTCATGGTCTCCGTGCTGCACAACATCGTCCACCTGCTCTTCGGCGTCGTCGGCCTCGCGTCGGCCCGCACCGCGCGCGGCGCCCGGACGTACCTCATCGCCGGCGGGGTCGTCTACCTGGTGCTCTGGCTCTACGGGCTGCTCATCGACCACGGCAGCGACGCGAACTTCGTGCCCGTCAACACCGCCGACAACTGGCTGCACCTGGGCCTGGGCGTCGGCATGATCGCCCTCGGCCTGCTGACGGCCCGCGCGGGCCGCACCGGTCCGGGGCCGCACGCGGCCCGGGGTCCCGGCCTCGGCTGACGACCGCGCAGCCGGGCCGCCGCAGGGCGGCCCGGCTGCGGTGGGTCAGTCCTCCTTGGTGCGCATCAGCACGGTCAGCGACCGGCCGCCGACGACCAGCGTTCCGCCGCCCGGCACCGTCCGCGGGGTGGCCAGCTGGTCGCCGGCCACGCCGCCGACCAGGACGCCGCCGACCGATCGGTGGAACACCTCGCCGGAGGCCGAATCCAGGACGATCGCCCACTCCTCGCCGTAACCGCCGTCGGGGACGGTCATCGTCATGTCGTCGTCGTGGGCGTTGAAGCAGAGCAGGAACGAGTCGTCCACCACCCGCTCGCCGCGCGCGTCGAGGTCCGGGATCGCCGTTCCGTTGAGGAACACCGTGATGGTGCGGCCGAAGCCGGACTCCCAGTCTTGGTCGGTCATCTCCTCGCCGGACGGGGTGAACCAGGCGATGTCGCGCAGTTCGTCGCCGCGGCGGATGGGGCGGCCGGCGAAGAAGCGGCGCCGGCGGAACACCGGGTGCTGGTGGCGCAGGTCCACCACCGCCGAGGTGAACTCGAACAGCTCGCGGTTGTGCTCCAGCTGCGACCAGTCGACCCAGGACAGCTCGTTGTCCTGGCAGTAGGCGTTGTTGTTGCCCTGCTGGGTGCGGCCGAACTCGTCGCCGTGCAGCAGCATCGGCACGCCCTGGGACAGCAGCAGCGTGGCGATCAGGTTCCGCCGCTGCCGCGCCCGGAGGTCGAGGATCTTCTCGTCCTCGGTCGGGCCCTCCGCGCCGCAGTTCCACGACCGGTTGTCGTCGGCGCCGTCGCGGCCGTCCTCGCCGTTGGCCTCGTTGTGCTTTT
>NZ_JBSFNC010000274.1:0-5605 GCF_053586895.1 Amycolatopsis sp. NPDC003731
CCCGGCTGGCCGCCGGAGGTCCCGAATGAGTCATTCGCGACGCTCGGCGGCCGAAACTGTCGGTGCCTGCCGGTAGCGTGGAAAACGGGGGGGCGCCCCCACGCGCGGGGGTTGCGCGGCGGCGGGCCAGGCGTCCGGGCGGTTCAGGCCTCCGGAGTCGCGTACTTCTCGCGCAGCCGGGCCTCGACCTCGGCGTCCGTCTCCGGCGTGGGCTCGGACTCGGCGAGCGCCTTCAGGCGCTTGTCCGAGCGGCGGACCGCCCACACGACCACCAGCAGGCCCAGCGCGTACAGCGGGTAGCCCATGGCGATCTTCGCGAAGGCCAGCCAGCCCGTGTAATCCTCCTGGTAAAGCCACCGCTGCACCACGAACCGGGCCGCGAAGATGGCCGCCATCGCCAGGGTTGCGATGTCGTAGCCGTAGCGGGACGGCTTGTCCTTGCGCCACGCCTGGCCCGTGCCGTTGAGCATGTTCCAGACCACGCCCGCGATCGGCCAGCGGACCACCACCGACAGCACGAAGATGCCGCAGTAGATCAAGCTCGCGTAGATCCCGAACAGGAAGAACCCCTTCGCCGACCCCGTGCGGTAGGCGATGAACGCCGCGATCGCGACGCCGAAGAAGCCGGAGATCGCCGGCTGCAGGGGCTCCTTGCGGACCACGCGCAGCACCGTGATGGCCACCGCGCTGCCGATCGACGTCCAGATGGCCGCGGTCAGGCCGAAGAACGAGTTCGCCAGCACGAAGACGATCACCGGCACCGACGAGTAGATCAGGCCGGACACCCCGCCCATCTGCTCGAGCAGGGTCGGCTGCGGCTCTTCGCCGTCGGTCTTCTTCTCGCTCGGGGCGGATTCAGTCACTTTGGGTGATCAACTCACTGGGCTCTGGAGCTCGTAATAGGGGTTGTACAGCACCTTCTGGCCGTCACGCTCGGCCATCCGGCCGCGCACCTTGATCGTCCGGCCAGGCTCGATGCCCGGGATCCGGCGGCGGCCGAGCCAGATTAGCGTCACGCCCTGTGTTCCGTCGAACAGCTCGGCCTCCAGCGTGGCGGCCTCGTTGGTCGGGCACAGCTCGACGCTGCGGAGCCGCCCCATCACGGTGACCTCTTCGCCCGAGCGGCAGTCGCAGGCCCGCTGCGCCCCCTCGGCGCCCGACCTCATCGACATCTCGTCGGCGTCGAGATCCTCGACATCGCTGGTCAGCTTGCGTACCAGCCGGCTGAAGTAGCCGCCGTCTTTGGCGGACATAGGTGCTCCTGTGCTCCGGGGCCCCCGACAATTTGCTTGCGGCCCGTGCGATTCCAGCGTACTGCGGTCCCCGCCAGGGAAACGCCTTTGCGCAAAGATCGCAACGTGACGTCCGCAATCAGAGTTCCCGCCGCGGTGCTGCTGCCCGGCACCGGCTCGGACGACGTGTTCGTCCGGGCCGTCTTCGAACGGCCCCTGCGCGCCCTCGGTGTCCCGCTCATCGCGCCACCCCCGCCCCCGGGCGCGGCGCTCGCCGACGGCTACCTGGCGACCCTCGACGCGCTGGCGGACGAACACGGCGAACTGGTCGTCGGCGGCATTTCGTTCGGCGCCCACCTGGCCGCGGAGTGGGCCGTGCGCAACCAGGCCCGTTGCGGGGGCCTGCTGGCCGCGCTCCCGGCCTGGAACGGCGTCCCGGGCCCGGCACCCGCCGCGCAGGCCGCGACGCTGACGGCGGATCTGGTGGCCGCTTCCGGCGTCGGCGCGGCGCTGGCGCAGACCGAAGGCAGCCCGGCGTGGCTGCGGGCGGAGCTGGACCGGGCGTGGCGGCGGCACGGCGACGGGCTGGCGGCCGGCCTGCGCGTCGCGGCCGGCCGCCCCTCCCCCACCCTCGCCGAACTGGCGGCGCTGGCCGTCCCGGCCGGGATCGGCACGTGCACCGACGACCCGATCCACCCGACGAAAGTCGCATCGGAGTGGGCGAGCGCACTCCCGCGCGCGGCCCTCGGCGCGACGACGCTCACGGCGCTGGGCGCGGACCGCGAATCCCTCGGCCGGGCGACCGTCCTCGCCTTCCTGAGGGCCCTCCGGACGCGCTGAAGGGCGCTCTCGCCGCGGTGAGAGCGCCCTTCGGGAGCAGGTCAGCCCTGTTGCTGCTGGGCCGCGATGTGCTCGGCGACCGCCTCGGGCAGCGTGATGGTCAGCGGGGTCCGGACCGGCATCGGCGCGTCGCCGCGGTCGACGATCGTCCGCCGGACGATCTCGCGCAGCACCTCGACGGCCGCCGCGGCCTCCGACTGGGGGCCGGCGATGACGCCGCGCAGCATCCAGCGGGGCCGGTCGACGCCGACGAAGCGCAGCGCGACGTCGCCGATGATGGCCGAGATCTCCAGGCCCCACACGCCGCGGCCCAAGGTCACCTTGGCGCCGTCGGAGCGCAGCTGGTCGGCCAGCTCGGAGCTGACCTCCCGCCACAGCCCGCCCGAGCGCGGCGCGGCGTACGCGCTGACCGTGATCTGGCCCTGCTCGGTGACGACGTGCACCGCGCGCACGCCCCCGGCCTCCGGGTCCATCTCGACCTGGACCTGGGAGCCGTCGGGCACCGGCACCTTCACCGAGCCGAGGTCGATCCGCGGGATGCCGTCGTCCTCGAAGTCCGCGACATCGAACGGGCCGTCGGAAACGTCCGAAAGCTCCGATTCCTCGTCGTACGCCTCGTCCTCGAAAGTGTCTTCGGCCTCGGGCGCGGCGTGCCGTCCCGCGGACCCGCCCTCGGTCCGCCGCTTGCGTCCGAAAATCCCCACTACTTCTCCGTTCCTTCCCCCGTGGCGGCGCTCGCGGCGAGCGCCGGTGCTCCCAGTGTGGCGTGTCCACCCGTCGAGCCGTAGCCTCCGTCGCCCCGCTCGGTCGCGTCGAGGGTGTCGACTTCGACGAACTCGGCGTGCTCGACCCGCTGCACGACCAGCTGGGCGATGCGGTCGCCGCGCGTCAGCTCCAGCGGATGCACCGGATCGTGGTTGATCAGGCAGACCTTGATCTCGCCGCGGTAGCCCGAGTCGATCGTGCCCGGGGTGTTCACCACCGAGAGGCCGGCCCGGGCGGCCAGGCCCGACCGCGGGTGGACGAACCCCGCATACCCGGGCGGGAGCGCGATCGCGACGCCGGTGCCGACGACGCCGCGTTCCCCGGGTCCGAGGACGATATCCGAGGTGGTGACGAGATCGGCGCCCGCGTCGCCCGGTCGGGCGTAGGCGGGCGGCGGGACATCCGGATCGAGCCGGGAGAGGAGTACCTGAACGCTGGACACGGGCGGCGAGATTACTCTCTACCCGTGGGTGAATCAGCGAAGACGGCCGCGAACGCGACGGTCCGGCACTCCGAACGGCTGTACGTCCCGTGGTGGGGCTGGCCGCTGCCGGTGCTGGGGGCGGTGCTGCTCGCGGCCGAGATCGACCTCGGGTACCCCGGGATCCGGGCGTGGCTGCCGTACGTGATCGCGTTGCCGGTGGTCGTGGCGCTGCTGCTGTCGCTGGGCCGGTCGAAGGTCCGGATCACCGGCGGCGACGAGCCGGAACTGTGGGTCGGCGACGCCCACCTGCCGCTGCGCTACGCCGGCGAGGTGGAGGTCTTCGACAAGGAGGCCAAGCGCAAGGCCCTGGGCCGCGACGGCGACCCGGCCGCCTACGTGCTGCACCGCGGCTGGGTCGGCCCGGTCGTGAAGGTCCACCTGACCGACGCGAACGACCCGACGCCGTACTGGCTGTTCAGCACCCGGCACCCGGAGAAGGTCGCCGAGCTGCTCAAGGGCGCCTGATCGCCGTCCGGACATGTGGAAGGGGGCCGGCCTGCCGGCCGGCCCCCTTGTCCCCAGCGCGCTTCGAGCCTCCCCCGGTTTCCCTCGAGGCTCTCCGTCGCGTCTGTTCGTCCCCTGTGTCCGAGAACCCCTCTGCGCTTCTCAGGCGCAGTCGCGGCAGATCAGGCGTCCGCCGTTGTCCTCGGCCAGCCGGCTGCGGTGGTGCACCAGGAAGCACACGGAGCAGGTGAACTCGTCCGCCTGCTTCGGCACCACCTTCACGGTCATGTCCTCACCGGAAAGCCCGGAGAGGTCGGCACCCGGCAGCTCGAAGTTCTCGGCGGTCGCGTCCTCGTCGACGTCGACGACGCCGGACTGGTTCTCGTTCCGCCGGGCCTTGAGCTCCTCCAACGAGTCTTCGGCCAGCTCGTCGGCTTCGCTGCGGCGCGGAGCGTCGTAGTCGGTAGCCATGTGTCCCTCACCCCTGCGATCAGCTTGTGTAGTCGTTTTCCCGGACTCCCGGATGCGCCCGTGAGTCCGCCGTGCCGCTGGTCAACGTTCCAGGGCCCCTGTTTGTGCCCGACGGCCGAAGTGACCGAGGTCTCTTCTTTTCGGGCCTCTTCCTGCGGCCGGAGCCCGGGAAGGGTAGCTCACCGCCGTCCGGGTTCTGCAACGAGTCAGACATTGCCGGGGAATCGTCACCCGACAGGGGGAACCCGCAGGTAAGACGCGTTGTCGTCCGTTCGGGTTGCCCGCAGGTGGAGAACTTCACGCGCGACCCGTGTCCGCTTGCCCCGCGCCACCCCGGCGTGGTGCGATCGCTGTGACGGGGATCGGTCCGGCGGGGTTCGGTACCGCACAATTGACACGGAGACCCACGGGGTGACCCGGGACCGCGTGCGTCGGTCGCAGCGCCTAGGCTGACCGGCCTCGGCGGTGCCCGGTACGCACGGCCGGTTTCGTGTTCGGGAAGGGACGGGCAGGTGGCGTCGGGGAACGGCATCGGGGACCGTGGGACGCGGCCGTATCGGAAGCACAAGCCGCTGCCGGCGCTGATCGTCATCGGCGTGCTCGCCGTCGGCGCGATCGTCGTCTGGGTGAACGCGGCCATCGGCAAGGGCGACGTCGACGAGGCGGTCAAGTGCGACCCGCCCGCGAGCCCGCCGCCGGGCGTCACGTTCAGCAGCCTGCCCCACAACGCGCTCGACGACCGCGCCCCGGTCCCGCCGGACAAGGTCGCCTACCGGGTCCTCAACGCCTCGGGCAGCCGCGGCCAGGGCGGCATCGCCACGACCGCGCTCAAGGAGCTGGGGTTCACCAGCGCCGCCGACCCGGCCAACGACCCGGCGTACGAGAACCGCGAGGCCAAGTGCCGCGGCCAGATCCGCTTCGGCGAGAACGGCGTCACCGCGGCCCGGACGCTCAGCCTGGTGGTGCCGTGCGCGGAGCTGGTCCAGGACAACCGCAAGGACGCGAGCGTCGACCTGGTGACGGGAACCCTGTTCGGCGACCTGCGGCCCCGCGCGGAGGCGAAGCAGATCATCACGCAGCTCGCCGACTGGTCCCGGACCCACCAGGGCGGCGGCGGCAACGAGCAGTCCGCGGGCGTGAAGGCGCCGGTGGTGGACCAGACGCTCCTGGCCTCGGCCCGCGACGTGGCCTGCTGACCCGCTGACCTGCGCCGACACTCGGCCCGCGGGGGCGCCCCCCGTTTTCCACGCTACCGGACGGCACCGACAGTTTCGGCCGCCCGAGGCAACCCGGGCCCGGCCGCCGGAGGTCGCGAATGACTCATTCGGGACCTCCGGCGCCGCCCAACCCCGTCGGCCTTCGCCCCCCC
>NZ_JBSFNC010000275.1:0-5013 GCF_053586895.1 Amycolatopsis sp. NPDC003731
CGACAGCTCCACTTCACAACCGGAGGCCTTCACCTGTCAGCACGACAGGCCGCTCCTGGTCACCTCGACTCGGGACAACGTCCCTGGACATCACATCTAGGGCACAACCCCGGTGAAGGCCACGTCGGAGCTTCCGGCGTGGCCTTCACGGCGTTCCGGCGGCGAGCGGGATGACCGCGGTGACCGTCGTACCCCCGGCCCCACTGGTGACGTCCAGCTCCCCGCCGAGCGCCTGCACCCGGTCGCGCAGCCCGGCCAGCCCCGTGCCGCCCTCGGCGTCCGCGCCGCCGACACCGGCGTCGGTCACCTCGACCCGCAGCTCCGCCCCAGCCACCTCGATCCGGACGTCGGCGCGATCGGTCCGGGCGTGCTTCAGCGCGTTGGTCAGCGCCTCCGACGTCACGAAGTACGCCGTCGCCTCCACCGCCGCGTCCAGGCGCGGGACCGTGCCGACGGTCAGCGCCACCTCCATCGGGATCCGGTCGGCCAGCGACCGGACCGCCGCGACCAGGCCCGCTTCGGTGAGGATCGCCGGGCGGATGCCCCTCGCCAGCTCGCGCAGCTCGGTGATCGCCGTCTGCAGCTCGTCGACCGCGCCGGTGAGCAGGGTGCGGATCTCCGGCGGCAGCCCGTCCCCGGAGCGGCGGCCGGCCATCCGCAGTAGCAGCACCACGCTGACGAGCCGCTGCTGGGCGCCGTCGTGCAGGTCGCGCTCGAGCCGGCGGCGTTCCTCGTCGCCGGCCGCGACCAGCCGGGCCCGCGACGCGCGCACCTCGGCCAGCCGCTGCTCCAGCTCCGCGGTGAGCCGCTGGTTGTCCAGCACCAGGCCGGCGGCCGCGTTGAGCGCGTCGATCGACCGGCTGTCCTTCCACACCTCGTCGTCCTGCACCAGCGCGGCCAGGCCGGTGCCGTCGCGCTCGAGCAGCAGCCGGATCATCTCGGCGTTGCCGACCCGGGCCCGCATCACCCCGGTCAGGAACGCCAGCGGCCACAGGCAGAACAGGATCCGGTACGCCTGCAGCAGCGGCCCGGACAGCGGGTGGGCGTCGCCGAGCGCCGTGCCCACCCCCGAGGTCAGCGCGCCGGCCAGGGCGATGACCACCACCGGCGACAGCAGCCGCCGCTGCGGCAGCCGCCCGCTCAGCCACCGGTAGAGGAGCACGACGACCACGCCCGCGCTGATCGCCGTCGCGGCCAGGTCCAGCACCCGGTCGGCGAAGGCACCGCTGCCCGGCCGGAACGCCAGCAGGTCGCGCGGGTCGTCGTCGACCAGCAGCCCGACCAGGCCCGAGCCGAGCACCACCAGATAGGCCGCGGCGACCAGCAGCCGCTCCCACCGCGAGCGGAGGCGGCCGTGCGGGAATGCGAGCACCAGGTGCGCGATCACCGGGCTGGACGCGGCGCGCAGCGGGACGGCGATCGTGTACAGCACCGGGTTGCGCGTGAACTGCAGGTCTTCGAGGAACAGCGCGACGCCGGCCAGGGCGATGAGCACCCCGATCGGGTTGGCCGGGCGCCGCACGTGCGCGACCGCGCCCGCGAGCAGGAAGAGGAACCCGGTGGTGGTGCTGAGCGCGGTGTCGAGCGCCGAGTGCGTGCCGTCGCCGGCTTTGAGCGTCAGCGCGACGCTGCCGAGCGCGCAGCCGGCGGTCAGGAGCCCCGTCATCACCGATGTCCGCGGGTGCTGCACGTCGACGACCCTCCCGGTGGGCCTTGGCGGGTGTGTGAAGCAGTCCGGCAACGGCTAACCGTGATTCGTCCGTTCGGGCCGTCGCGTTACACCACGCGGCTGCGCTTTAGGGTGATCGGGACAGGAGGCTGGACATGAGCGGACGCGGCCTGGGTGCGGACGTCTTCGGCGGGCGGATGCCGGCCGGCGGGCGGGACCTGGCGATCGAAACCCACGGCATCAAGCCGGTGCCGGAGGACAACCGGTTCGGCCGCCCGTGGCGGCTGTTCAGCGTGTGGTTCGCGCCGAACCTGACGATGACGGCGGTGTTCACCGGCACCCTCGCGGCGTCGCTCGGCCTCGGGTTCTGGACGGGCCTGGCCGCGATGCTCGCCGGCACCGTGCTCGGCTCGCTGCCGGTGGCGTACCTGTCGACGTGGGGCCCGCGCACCGGCACCGGCCAGCTCCCGCTGGCCCGGCTGCCCTTCGGGGGCGGCGTCGTGCTGCCCGGCCTGGTGCAGTGGCTCGGCTCGATCGCCTGGGACGCGCTGGTCGGCCTGTTCGGCGGCGAGGCCCTCGCCGAGCTGACCGGGCTGCCGTTCTGGGCGGCGGTGCTGATCGTGCTGGTGCTGCAGTGCGCGCTCGGGGTGTTCGGCTACGCGCTGATCCACCGCGTGCAGGCGGTGATGAGCGTGCTGCTGGTGCTGGCGTTCGCCGCGCTGGCCGTGAAGGTCCTTTCCGGACACCCGATCGCCGTCGCCGACACCGCGTCCGGCGCCGACCTGGCGGGCGGCGTCGTGCTGTTCACGACGATCACGTTGTCGCTGGCGATCTCGTGGGCGCCCTACGCGTCGGACTTCAGCCGCTACCTGCCGGTGTCCGTGTCGTCGCGGGCGGTCTTCTGGGCGACGCTGCTCGGCCTCGTCGTCTCGTACGCGATCGGCGAAGGCCTCGGGCTCGCGCTGGGGTCGTCGCTGGGCGACCACACGACGTCCGGGATCGCCCAGCTGCTCGGCGGCGGCTTCATGGGCGCGCTGGCGCTGGCGGTGATCGCGCTGGCGGCGGTGTCGTCGAACGCGATGAACGACTACAGCGGCTCGCTGGCGTTGCAGACGGTCGGCGTCCGGCTGCGGCGTCCGGTGTCGGCGGTGGTCGTCACGGTGCTGGCGTTCGCGCTGATCCTCTGGATGCACAGCGGTGATCTGTCGGCGAAGTTCGAGAACGTGCTGCTGTTCGTCTCGTACTGGATCCCGCCGTTCCTCGGCGTGGTGGTCCCGGACTGGCTCGCCCGCACCCGCGGCGGCCGGCGCGTCGACGTCCTGGCGTCGGGGTCCGTGCGTCCCTGGGCGGCGGTGGTGGCCTTCGTCGTGGGGTTCGGCGCCGCGGTGCCGTTCATGAACACGTCCCTCTACACCGGACCGGTCGCGGCGGCGCTGCACGGCGCGGACCTCGCGTACTACGTCGGCCTCGTCGTTTCGCTGGCAGCGTATTACGCGCTTCGCGGCCGCTCTTCGGTTGACCTCGAGTAATGTAGAGGTCTCACGATGGTGTGGTAGCCCTCGAAGGAGGAACCATGCCCACCGCACTCGTCACCGGCGCCTCGGCCGGCCTGGGCCGCGCGCTCGCGGCCGCCCTGGTCCGTCGCAAGTGGACAGTCATCGGCGACGCCCGCGACGCGGCCGCGCTGGCCGCCGCCGCTCGCGAGGACGGCTTCACGGCCATCCCCGGGGACGTCACCGACCCGGCGCACCGTGCCTCGCTGGCCGAGGCCTGTCCTTCGCTCGACCTGCTCGTCAACAACGCGAGTTCTCTGGGCGTCAGCCCGCTGCCACCGCTGGCCCGCTATCCCTTGGGTGCTTTGGAAGACGTCTACCGCGTCAACGTCTTCGCGCCGCTGGCCCTGACGCAGCTGCTGCGGCCCGAGGTCGTGATCAACGTCAGCTCCGACGCGGCCGTGGAGGCGTACGAGGGCTGGGGCGGCTACGGCTCGGCGAAGGCGGCGCTCGACCAGCTGACCGCCGTCCTGGGCGTGGAGAACCCGGACCGGTCGGTGTACGCCGTCGACCCGGGCGACCTGCGCACGGCCATGCACCAGCGCGCGTTCCCCGGCGAGGACATCTCGGACCGGCCGCTGCCGTCGTCGGCGGTCCCGGCGTTCCTGCGCTTGCTGGACGAGCGCCCGCCGAGCGGCCGCTACCGCGCGGCCGACCTCCTGGTGCCGGCATGAACGTCCGGTTCGACCTCCCCGCGGACCTGTCGGCCTCGGCCCCGCCGGAGGCCCGCGGCCTGGCCCGCGACGAGGTCCGCCTGCTGGTGGCATCGCCGTCGGGCGTCCACCACACGGCGTTCCGGTCGCTGGGCGAGCACCTGCGGCCGGGGGACGTCCTGGTGGTCAACACCTCGGGCACGCTCCCGGCGGCGATCGACGCACTCCGGGCAGGCCGCCCGGTCGTGGTCCACTTCGCGACATCGTCGGACGACGGTTCGTGGATCGTGGAGCTGCGCGCCCCGGGAGGCCCGTTGCTCGACGGCCGCCCGGGGGAGCGCCTCGCGCTGGCCGGCGACGCGACGCTGACGCTGCTGGCCCCGGTGGTCCCGGGAGCGGCCCGGTTGTGGCGGGCTTCGGTGTCGGTGGACGTGCGGTCGTTGCTCGAGGCGGAGGGCCGGCCGATCCGCTACGGGTACGTGCCGCGGGCGTGGCCGCTGGCGGCCTACCAGACGGCGTTCGCCCGCGAGCCGGGAAGCGCGGAGATGCCCTCGGCGGCCCGGCCGTTCACGCCGGAGCTGGTGACTCGCTTGGTGACGGATGGCGTGCTGTTCGCGCCGCTCCTGCTGCACACGGGTGTGTCGTCGCCGGAGGCGGCCGAGCCACCCCAGGCGGAGCGCTTCCGCGTGCCCTCGACGACGGCAGCGCTGGTCTCGTGGGTCCGGGAGCGGGGAGGCCGGGTGATAGCGGTGGGCACGACGGCGGCCCGGGCGCTGGAGTCGGCGGCGTCGGGTGGTGAGCTGCACGCGGCGTCGGGCTGGACGGAGCTGGTACTGGGACCGGACCGCCCGGCGCGGGTGGTGGACGGGATCGTCACGGGCCTGCACGCCCCGGAGGCTTCGCATTTGTTGCTGCTGGAGGCGGTGGCGGGGGCGGAGGTCGTTCAGCGGGCTTATGACGCTGCGGTGGAGGAGCGGTATTTGTGGCACGAGTTCGGTGACGTGTCACTGCTGTTGCGCCACTGATCGGGCTCTTTGCAGCTCTCGCTGGCCCACCACCCCGAAGCTCGATTGTCACTACGGCCGGTGGTGCCGCGTCAAGGCGGGAAAGCGTGCCTTGACCCGGCACCACCGTCCGC
>NZ_JBSFNC010000276.1:0-1574 GCF_053586895.1 Amycolatopsis sp. NPDC003731
TAAGTTCGGCGGTGTCCTACTCTCCCACAACCCTTCGGTTGCAGTACCATCGGCGCTGTCAGGCTTAGCTTCCGGGTTCGGAATGGGACCGGGCGTTTCCCTGACGCTATAACCACCGAAACACTACGAAACAACACACCCAGTGTGGTGTTTCAGAACCGTAGAGTGGATGCGTAACATCTTCGTAGGCAAGTCCTCGGCCTATTAGTACCAGTCAACTCGACAACACATTACTGTGCTTCCATTTCTGGCCTATCAACCCAATGGTCTGTTGGGGGCCTTAACCCACATGGGGTGGGATACCTCATCTTGGAACAGGCTTCCCGCTTAGATGCCTTCAGCGGTTATCCCTTCCGAACGTGGCCAACCAGCCATGCCCTTGGCAGAACAACTGGCACACCAGAGGTTCGTCCGTCCCGGTCCTCTCGTACTAGGGACAGCCTTCCTCAAGTATCCTACGCGCGCGGCGGATAGGGACCGAACTGTCTCACGACGTTCTAAACCCAGCTCGCGTGCCGCTTTAATGGGCGAACAGCCCAACCCTTGGGACCTACTCCGGCCCCAGGATGCGACGAGCCGACATCGAGGTGCCAAACCATGCCGTCGATATGGACTCTTGGGCAAGATCAGCCTGTTATCCCCGGGGTACCTTTTATCCGTTGAGCGACACCCCTTCCACCAGGAGGTGCCGGATCACTAGTCCCGACTTTCGTCCCTGCTCGACATGTCTGTCTCACAGTCAAGCTCCCTTGTGCACTTGCACTCAACACCTGATTGCCAACCAGGCTGAGGGAACCTTTGGGCGCCTCCGTTACCCTTTAGGAGGCAACCGCCCCAGTTAAACTACCCATCAGGCACTGTCCCTGAACCAGATCATGGCCCGAGGTTCAGATTCCCAATTCGACCAGAGTGGTATTTCAACAACGACTCCACCACAACTAGCGTTGCAGCTTCACAGTCTCCCACCTATCCTACACAAGCCGAACCGAAAACCAATACCAAACTATAGTAAAGGTCCCGGGGTCTTTCCGTCCTGCCGCGCGTAACGAGCATCTTTACTCGTAGTGCAATTTCGCCGGGCCTGTGGTTGAGACAGCCGGAAAGTCGTTACGCCATTCGTGCAGGTCGGAACTTACCCGACAAGGAATTTCGCTACCTTAGGATGGTTATAGTTACCACCGCCGTTTACTGGCGCTTAAATTCTCAGCTTCGCCATTACTGGCTAACCGGTCCTCTTAACGTTCCAGCACCGGGCAGGCGTCAGTCCATATACATCGTCTTGCGACTTCGCATGGACCTGTGTTTTTAGTAAACAGTCGCTTTCCGCTGGTCTCTGCGGCCACCCACCCCTAGCCCGAGAAGGGCTTCAGGATGTTTGGCCCCCCTTCTCCCGAAGTTACGGGGGCATTTTGCCGAGTTCCTTAACCACAGTTCACCCGATCGCCTTGGTATTCTCTACCTGACCACCTGTGTTGGTTTGGGGTACGGGCCGTGCATGCACTCACTAGAGGCTTTTCTCGGCAGCATAGGATCACTCTACTTCGCCTCAAACGGCTACACATCACGTCTCAGAG
>NZ_JBSFNC010000276.1:1671-3300 GCF_053586895.1 Amycolatopsis sp. NPDC003731
GGCTTTGGGTGGTTAGTATCAAACGCCTCGTCATGGGCGCACATGCTCGGGTACGGGAATATCAACCCGTTGTCCATCGACTACGCCTGTCGGCCTCGCCTTAGGTCCCGACTTACCCTGGGCGGATTAGCCTGGCCCAGGAACCCTTGGTCATCCGGCGGCAGAGTTTCTCACTCTGCATTCGCTACTCATGCCTGCATTCTCACTCCCACACCCTCCACGACTGAGTTACCTCGCCGCTTCCCTGGATGCAGGACGCTCCCCTACCCATCCACACCACTAGACAAGAACCACGAAGGTTCAAGCCGATGTATTGTGTGAATGACACAGCTTCGGCGGTGTGCTTAAGCCCCGCTACATTGTCGGCGCAGGACCACTTGACCAGTGAGCTATTACGCACTCTTTCAAGGGTGGCTGCTTCTAAGCCAACCTCCTGGTTGTCTGGGCAATCCCACATCCTTTCCCACTGAGCACACACTTAGGGGCCTTAGCTGGTGTTCTGGGCTGTTTCCCTCTCGACGACGAAGCTTATCCCCCGCCGTCTCACTGCCACGCTCTCACTAACCGGTATTCGGAGTTTGGTTGATTTCGGTAACCCGGTAAGGCCCCTAGACCATCCAGTAGCTCTACCCCCGGCAAGAAACACGTGACGCTGCACCTAAATGCATTTCGGGGAGAACCAGCTATCACGGAGTTTGATTGGCCTTTCACCCCTACCCACAGCTCATCCCCTCAGTTTTCAACCTAAGTGGGTTCGGGCCTCCACGACGTCTTACCGTCGCTTCACCCTGGCCATGGGTAGATCACTCCGCTTCGGGTCTAGACCACGCGACTACATTCGCCCTATTCAGACTCGCTTTCGCTACGGCTACCCCACACGGGTTAACCTCGCCACGCAGCACTAACTCGCAGGCTCATTCTTCAAAAGGCACGCCATCACTTATCACAGCTCTGACGGCTTGTAGGCACACGGTTTCAGGTACTCTTTCACTCCCCTCCCGGGGTACTTTTCATCTTTCCCTCACGGTACTCGTCCGCTATCGGTCTTCAGGAAGTATTTAGGCTTACCGGGTGGTCCCGGCAGATTCACAGCAAATTCCACGAGCTCGCTGCTACTCGGGAACACCAAACAAACAATCAACAATGCGTTTTCGCGTACGGGGCTCTCACCCACTCCGGCCGCCCATCCCAAGGCGTTCCACTAACACATGCGATCATTCCGAGGACTGTCAGATCCTCGACGCTGGGTCCCACAACACCGCCTGCACAACGCCTGACAGCTTGACATACAAACGGTTTAGCCTCTTCCGCTTTCGCTCGCCACTACTCACGGAATCACGGTTGTTTTCTCTTCCTGCGGGTACTGAGATGTTTCACTTCCCCGCGTTCCCTCCACACACCCTATATATTCAGGTGCGGGTAACACCACATCACTGGTGCTGGGTTTCCCCATTCGGAAATCCTCGGATCACAGCTCGGTTGACAGCTCCCCGAGGCATATCGCAGCCTCCCACGTCCTTCATCGGCTCCTGAAGCCAAGACATCCACCATGTGCCCTTAACAACTTGACCACAAAGATGCTCGCATCCACTCTACAGTTCTCAAACACCACACCAGAAACAAACGCGT
>NZ_JBSFNC010000277.1:0-4812 GCF_053586895.1 Amycolatopsis sp. NPDC003731
GGTCGGCGGCCTTGGTGTAGAGCTCGGTGACGTTCTTCTCCGTCGCGTCGCTCTCGTTGTGTTGCTGGCGCCGCACCGCCAGCAACAGGGCGAAGGTGCCGGTGGTGCCCGCGCCGATCCCGAGCCCGGTCTTGATCGCCTCGACCCTCGCCGCCGCCCTCTTGTCCGCGTCGCCGGCCTGGTTGGCCTCGCCGAGTAGCCAGCTGGTCGCCGCCCACCCCACCGCGGCGACCACGATCGCGGCGGCCACCACGACCCACCAGCTCATTGCCGACGCCCGTGCCCGCGGCGCGCGTTCTCCCCGCCGACGCGCCACCGCGACCACCAGCCCGCTGGCGGCGACGGCCAACAGCGCCAGCGGCACCGCCAGCGGGCGCGCCCACCGGCCTAGCGCAGACCAGTCCATCCACCCGGACAGCACCAGCGCCGCGGCCAGCAGCGCCACCCCGCAGAGCACCAGTGCTCCACGTGCCGGCGCCCAGCCCCGCCAGAACGCCCCAGCCAGCAACAGCATCCGCTTCATCACGAATCGTGAATCGCGGCGACGCTGCCCGACGCTACGACGCCGTGCGCGCGCTGGCCGCGTTGCTCGGTGTCGAGAAACTTTCTGGTCGGTCGGTGGGTCTGTCGGGGCTAACAGGTAGATAGAGGTTCGGTTGCTTCACCTGGAGTACGACAAGCATGATCACGATGCCCGACCGGAGCAGCCCGACGTGCGCGACGTTTCACGCCTTCGAGGCGCTGGACACGGCGCTGGAACCGGTGCGCGCGATCTCGAAGGCGGTGGAGTTCTCGCCGAGCGCCTCGATGGGTGAAGTCCTCGTGACCTGGCACGAGCAGCAGGCGGGTTTCGACGTCCGGCAGCAGTGGTTTCACACCGTCACGCCGGCGTTGCACCAGTGGGCCGCGATGCAGGCCATAGCCCCGGTGGGGCCGGTGTTGCTGTCCACGCCACTGCTCGCCTTCACGGGCCAGCTGCGTGCGCAGCTGATCGACCTCTTCCGCCCGCTGGTGCAGACGGCCGACGAGGTGGCGCGATGGATGCACGCGGCGCTGATCGAGGCGGCCGAGCGCGCGCACGCGGTGTTGTGCACCGATCCGGACGTCCGCCGGCGCAAGGCCGCGGTCGAGTAGTTCGCGGTGCGCTGGATCGGGCTGGGTAAACAGACGCCGGTGCGGCGCGAAGCGGTCCTCGAGGCCGTCGAGGATGTGCTGCTCTCGGCCTGCTGGCACACGCTGGACGAAGGGGCCGGTGGACCTCACGCTCGGTTCGCGCCTGCAGACGCGGGTGTACGCCGAGGCGCGGTGGCACCGGCCGATCTGGGAGAACCGGGTCCGCGGCTACGCCATCGACCAGCTGGAGCGCCCGGTCGGCCACAGCTTCGGCGGCGAGCGGCTGACGCTCGGCCAGCAGGTGCCCGACGCGTGGGACCCGTACTCGGTGCTGGAGGGCGGCCTGGACGCGCAGCGACGGCTCCGCACCGTGATGCAGCTGCTCAAGCCCGAACACCGGCTGATGGTCCTGCAGCACGCGCACGAGGATGGCCTCACCTGGCAAGAAGCGGCCCTACGCGCGGGAGATGCCGGCCGAGATGGGGAAAGCGCTCGACGGCGAGTTCGTTGGCTCTCGCTGGAGCTACAGCGCCATCGGCTCAGGTAGCACCGCACGGGGCGCAGACCAGGGTGCCCCACGGCGCAGGGATAGTCCAAACAACCGGCTTTGACCAGGACGGTCAAGCCGACCGATGCCAGGGAGTTAACATTGCTCAAGTCGATGTCACTCTCGACGGGCCGTCGGCCAAGGTGGCGGTTACGGCACTCTGACGCTGGGGAGCGGTCGCCAGGTCCACCGCACCCGCGGCCGCGACGATGACAGCGTCGTCGACGTGCCGCACCGACACCTCGGCCGTGGACGTCGCGATCGTGGGTTGACGCCCAGCCGGTACCGCTCGTCGAGCGCGAGGCTTACCGGAAGCTGCGCGCCGAGCCGCCACGGCGGCGTCTGGAGGGCGCGATCGAGTTCGCGGGAGGGATCTATTCGGGTCCGGTGGCCCGCCTCTGGCCGGCGCTTCTCGAAGCAGCCGCCGGCGACCCCGAGGTCGCGCAGTGGTGCACCCAACTCGAGGCCGGAAGCTCGGGTGTCACCCACTGCGCGCGGGCGGTGTCCTCCCGTGGTGGGGTGATGGCGAAGGGGTGCCTGCGCTGTTGGTGGTGACCGGTGGGATCGCGTGCACCCGTTCGACTGAGGAACGATCACGATATGACCGTCTACCTGCGGTTGTCCGGGAACCGAGATGTAACGCCGTGGAGTGGGCAACGCGACTAACCGTGCATGCCGGACATTCCTCAGGCCATCCCGATGGTGTGCGCCCACTGCTCGAAGTCGGTCCTCGGCCAAACCGAAGGAAGCCACGAAAGCTACGACCCGGAGCAAGGTCCGCCGCTGCTGAGCTTGCTGATCGGCTGCACCAACTGCGGCCAGTCAAGCTTGTTCCTATCCGAAGACTATGGAGATGGTTGGGATGAGCCGGCTCGTGTCTGGCCAGCACCCGGACGGCGGCTCGGACTCTCGGTTCCGCGAGAACTCCGTGAGGAACACGAGCAGGCGCGGCTGTGTTTCGAGGCCAAGGCATACACCGCGGCCGGAGTGATGGTGCGCCGGACCCTCGAAGGAGTGTGCGCGGTCAAGGGAACTACCAAGCGCACCCTGTTCGGGGGCCTACAGGAGCTGAAGGAGTCCGGAGCGATCGACGAGCGCTTGTTCGAGTGGGCACAAGCGTTGCGGATCTTGGGCAACCAAGGCGCGCACTACACCGGTACGCAAATCTCCCGAGAAGACGCCAAGGACGCGTTGGACCTGTGCGAGGCGTTGTTGGACTACATGTTCGAGTTGACCGCGAAGTTCACCGCTTTTCAGCAACGGCGCAAGACGCCGTCTCCCGGCGAAGACCAGTAGTAATGGGGGATCCAACCCCATGGTGGGGAACACTGGTGGTGGCCGCTGTCGGCTTCGGCGGAGTGATCTGGACGCAGCTCGCGACTGCCCGGCGGGAGCGGCGGCGCCGTGAACGTGAGGAGCGGGAGCGTGGCCGGGTTCTGCGTGCTGAGCTGTACGCAGAGTTCTATCGGGTGATGGCGGAGTTCAGGCGGATCGCCGAGGAGTACGGCACGGGCCGGGTGTCCAAGGCTGACGCCACCGCGCTTCGAGATCGTTTGCGCCAGGTCGCCGACGACGGCGCAGACGTGTTCGGACGGTTGCGCCTCCTAGCGGCTCCGGCGGTGGTGGACGCCGCTGAAGCGGTGATAAACGCGACCGACCGATATCAAGGGGCTCTCTTGCGCGGTGGTTCCACCGAGGACGACCTGGCGCGGATGCAGCGGTCGTTGAAGACTGCGGTGGATGCCATGCGAACCGACGTCAATCCGGGAGAGCCGGTCACGAGCCGACGCCGGGTGTGGGATCGGCTTCGCCGGGCTGATCGGCTCCGGAGCGTCGGGCCGGGCAAGTGATGTTATTCAGGCGTCCTGCCGGAGCAATGTCGCGCGGGTCCCCGGCACCGCCGCCAGGGCCGCATGTCCCGGGTGCCCACTTGCGGCGCGGACCCGCAGGGGCGGCCTTGATTAAGAAAGAAACCATGAACACTGCGCGGCTGAACTCGCCTGTCATGGACCCCGGCGGTGCGCCGACACAGTTTGCCGGATGGTCTCTCGTTCTCGTCGCTGCGTTGGCTCTCTCGCCGTCTACATCGCGCGCCACTCGATGTCGGCGTGGATGTGCCGGATCCAGCGGCGTTCACTGTCGTAGCGCTGCAGCATCTGCGCCACGGCCATCGTGATTAGCTCACTGTCGGTCAGCTCCGGTCGGCGGCCTCGGCCGGTGCGGGGCGGCGGCTCGGGCGATCGACAGGGCGTAGGTGGCGGTGATGGTCTGGTGGTAGTCGTCGGGCAGGCTGTCTTCGCCCGGCATTGCGCCGGCCAGCCCGGTGGCGGGGCTTCGCAGCCGGTCGAGGTAGGTCATGCAGGTGAGTGTCGGGCGATCGGCTATGTAGGCGGCGGCGTGCGCCAGGGCCAGGGGCAGGTGTCCGAGCGCGTCGGCGAGTTGCCGCGCGCCGGCGGACCGGCCGGGCAGCCGGCGGTCCGGGAACGCTGCGGCTTCGGTCGGGGTGAACAAGCCGACGTCGAGTACCTCGCGCCCGGCGGTGCGCAAGATCGAATCGCGACGCCGGGTGGTCACCAGAACCCGGCCAGAGCGGCTGGGGATCGGCCAGAGGTCCCGGACGTCCGCTGGGTCCTGCAGGTCGTCGAGCACGAGCAGCCAGTTCGAGGTGGTCCCGGCGAGCCATGAAAGCCACCGGTGCGCGATTTCGAGGGCGCTCCCATGCTGGGTGCCAGCACCTGCTGCGCCGCGACGCGGTAGGTGTCGATGATCGCTTCCCGGCTGGTTGCGCGCACCCAGATCAGCCCTTGCACCCGCCCGCCAGCCCATTGCCGTCGCGCGTATTCCGCGGCCAGCTGCGTCTTACCCACCCCGCCCAGCCCGGCGAGGAGTCTCAATGACTGTGTCAAGCAGCGGTTGCGGCCGTGATCGGTGGTGAGGGGTGAAACTCGCGGCCGTCGCGCAGCAGCGCCCAGATGACGTCGACCAGGCGGCGGGCCAGGGCGATCAGTGCTTGGGTGTGCCGCTTCCCCTCGCGGCGTTTGCGCAGGTAGAAGGTGCGGGATGGGCTGTTGGGGCGTTTGATCGCCGACAGGGCGGCCAGGTAGAACACCCGCCGCAGACCGCGGTGATAGCGCTGCGGGCGGTGCAGGTTG
>NZ_JBSFNC010000278.1:0-4233 GCF_053586895.1 Amycolatopsis sp. NPDC003731
AAGAGCCCGCCCCCAATCGAGGGACTCCGCCACTCCCGGTGGTTTCAGCAAATCCATTTCGCGGAGCCGATGCACCGCTTCAGCGATTTGCCGAGTCACGCACCTGGGCGCGGCCTGCCGGACGCTGGCGTCGAAGTGCGTCGCCGGGATCACGGCGAACGTCGACGTCCTGCGCGCGTACGTGGAGAACTCGATCGGGCTGGTGACGGCGCTCAACCCGAGCATCGGCTACGCGGCCGCGACGGAAATCGCGAAGGAGGCCCTGGCCACCGGGCGCGGGGTCGCCGAGCTCGTCGTCGAGAAGGGCCTGATCCCGGCCGAGGAGCTGGCGAAACTGCTGCGTCCGGAAACCCTCGCCCGCGCGAACTGAGGTACGGTCGGATCCGGAAGGATCTACTCCACTTCGGAAGGCGGGCACCCGTGCTGGACCGACTTGTCGACAAGTTGCTCGGGCTCCCCCGCGCCGAAGGACCGAAGCCGGTCGTGACGCGCGACCTCGCCGTGCCGATGCCCGACGGCGTCACGCTGCTCGCCGACCGGTACGCCCCGGCCGGGACGACGTCGGCGCCGGTGGTGCTGATCCGCACGCCGTACGGGCGCAAGGGCCTGGCGTCGAAGCTCTTCGGCGAGACGTTCGCCCGGCACGGGCTGCAGACGGTCGTCCAGAGCACCCGCGGCTCGTTCGGCTCCGGCGGCGAGTTCCGGCCCTTCCACCTCGAACGCGAGGACGGCATCGCCACCGCCGAGTGGCTGCGCGCGCAGCCGTGGTGCGACGGCACCCTCGGCATGGCCGGCGCCAGCTACCTCGGGCACACGCAGTGGGCGATCGGGCCGTACCTCGACCCGCCGCTGGCCGCGATGTGCCTCGGCGTGACGGCGTCGGAGTTCGTCTCGACGTTCTACCCGGGCGGTGTGCTCGCGGCGGACAACATGGTCTCCTGGTCGGCGATGATCGGCCGCCAGGAGGAACGCTTCGCGGCGCTGCCGAACCCGCTGCAGAAGCGGAAGACCCGTAAGGCGATGTCGTTCCTGCCGCTGAGCCGCGCCGACGTCGCCGCGATCGGCAAGCCGGTGCAGTTCCTCCAGGACGTCACCGAGCACTTCGTCCCCGACGACGGCTACTGGGCGATGTCCGACCACAGCGCCGAGGTGGCGAAGCTGGACGTCCCGGTGTCGATGGTCACCGGCTGGTACGACCTGTTCATCGGCTCGCAGCTGCGCGACTTCCGGACCCTCGCCGACGCGGGCAAGGCGCCGCGGATCACGATCGGGCCGTGGGCGCACGGCGAGCCCGCGAGCATGGGCCCGATGCTGCGGGACCAGCTCGGCTTCCTGCGCGCGCACCTGCTCGGCGACCGGACGTACCTGCAGCGCTCGCCGGTCCGGTTGTTCCTGCAGGGCGCCGGGACGTGGCTGGACTTCGAGTCGTGGCCGCCGCCGTCGAAGGCGACCGAGGCGCACCTGCGGCCGATCGGCGGCCTCGGCGAGAGCTTCGGCGAGCCGGCGTTGCCGACGGCGTTCACCTACGACCCGGCCGACCCCACGCCCGCGGTCGGCGGCCCGCTGCTGACGGGCGAGTGGAAGCAGCGCGACAACCAGCAGGTCGAGGCCCGGCCGGACGTGCTGGTGTTCACCGGCGAGCCACTGCCGTCGGACCTCGACGTCATCGGCGAGGTGTCGGCGACCGTGCACGTCCGCACCGAGCTCGGCCACGCCGACGTCTACGTCCGGCTTTGCGACGTCGACGCCGGCGGGGTTTCGCGCAACGTGACCGACGGGATCCTGCGCCTGCGCCCGGGCGTCCCGGCCGCGGACGCGGACGGCGTGGTGACGGCGGAGGTGACGCTCGACCCGACGGCGTACCGCTTCCGCCGCGGCCACCGCCTGCGCGTCCAGGTGGCGGGCGGCGCGTTCCCGCGGTTCGCGCGCAACCACGGGACGGACGAGCCGGTGACGTCGGCGGTGGCGGGGAAGCCGAACCGCTTCGAGGTGTTCCACGACGCGGCCCGGCCGTCCCGGCTCACGCTGCCGGTGTTCAGCAGCTGACGAGGCGCACCCACGGCCGGCGCAGCAGCGGCCAGGCGGCGAAGAAGAGCGCGGCGGCCGTCCAGACCGGCCAGCCCGCGGCCGCCCAGAGCCCGACCGCGCGGAGAGTGCCGGATTCGCCGATCGGCAGCCAGGCGGCGTGCGCAGCGAGCAGCAGCCAGCCCAGCTGGACCAGCCAGCCCAGCGGGTAGCACGCGATCGCGGCGAAGGCGGTGGCGCGCGGGCCCGCGCGCAGCAGCCGGCGGCGCAGGGCCATGGGCGGGTGAGTGAGCCTGGCAAGCACGCGGCCGCGGTGCGTGGCACCCAGCCGCATTGCCGGTCCGGCCGCGGCGACGTGGTCGGCGGCGAACTCGGCGCTCCACGAACCGGCGACGGGCAGCGTGATGGCGGCGAGCAGCAGCCCGAGCGCGTTGAGCAGCATCAGGCCCAGCCCGGTGAGGAGCTGCCCGGTGGAGGGCACGGCGCGAGCGAGGACGTCGGCGAACCACACCGCCCCGACCGGCACCACGGCGGCCCAGGCGAACAGGGCGAACCAGTGCCGGACGAGGAAGGCGAGCGGGCTGGTGGCGCCGGCGAGGTAGGTGTCGCCCTGCCGGCAGTGGGCGAGTTCGTGCCGCACGACGGCTTCGGCGGCGGCGCGGTCCCGCCGCCAGAGCACGACGAGCGGGGCGAAGACGGCGAGCCGCGGCCGCCGGGGACGGCGGAGGTAGGCGAAGGCGAGCAGGTCGGTGCGCCGCGGGTTGGCCCGGACTTCGACACCGGGCAGCTGGGCCCGCGCGTAGCCGGCGATGGCGGCGAGGCTCGGGGTGCGGAGGTCGTCGCTCAGCCCGTACCGGCGCTCGACGAGCCGCCCGCGCACCCCGGCACCCGCCACGGTGACGACGGCGGCGAGCAACACGACAGCGGGCATGAGATCGACCAGCCCGGCCACGCGCAGGACGTCGCTGCCGGGGACGGTGGTGGCGGGGTTCGGGGTGACGCCGAGGAGGTCGAACAGGCTGTCCCGCCAGGTCGGGAGCTGCCGGGGCACGGTCCAGCACAGGGCGGTGAGGAACCAGAAGAGCAGCCAGGGCGGCGCCGGCGACCGGGGTGGGGTGAGGGTTTGCCGGAGTGGCGTGGATACGCCCTGCCGAGCGTCGCCGCCGGTCATCGGCTCGGGTTCTCCGGTGGGGCCGCGGCCAGGTAGGCCCGGGTGCCCGCGCCGTCCTTGATCAGGGCCCGGACGATGCGGAACGTCAGGACCTCGCTGTCGGTCTCCGGCACCCCCGCCGCCTTCAGCTCGGCGCTGATCGCGTCGATCAGGTGGTTCAGCTCGGGCAGCCCCGGCGCCTGCGGTTCCGCGGCCGGGACCTGCTTCGCGCGGCGGCGGTCCCACAGGTCGCCGAGGTTCTTCAGCAGCGTCGAGACGCTGCTCGCGCTGCCGCCCAGCGCCGTCCAGATCGCGTGGCCCGCCAGCGTCACCGTCGCCAGCACGTGCGGGAACAGCACGATCGGCGCGGTCACGTCGAAGCCGCCCGGTGCCGCGTTCGTGCGCGCGAACAGCTCCCGCCGGGCCGCGCCGCCCGCCAGGTACGCCGCCGTCACCGCCGGAACCAGTTCCGCCTCGTCCGGTGCCACCTCCGCCGCCAGCCGTACCGCCCAGCCGATGACCTCGTCGCTCACCCGTCCCGCCCCTCTATGCGAACGCTTCGTGGAACTCCACCTCGTACGGGCCGGGCACGAACGGCCCGCCGAGCCCCAGCTCGACCACCACCGTCGCGCCGGGGTCGACCGCCGATCGTGCCTGGCCGAACAGCTCCGCCACCTTCGCGCCGCCGGCGAAGAGGGTCAGCCGGAACAATCCCGTCCGCGGCCGGTCCGCCCGGTTCGTCACCGTGATCTCGCCGGTGAAGAACCCGGTGCCGTCGTCACCCAGCCGAGCGCCGCTCAGGTCCCACTGCCGGTCGCTCCCCCGCGCCGCGACGTCCACCGCGGACGGCGGCGGCGGGACCTCGGGCACCGGCGCGGCCGGCCGGCTCAGGAAGAGGACGAATCCGAGCAGCAGCGAGCCCGCGACCACCGCGAGCGCGTGCACTCCCGCGCGACGGACAACGCCCGGCACCTGACGAGTGTTACCGCTGCCCTCCCCGCGCGGGAGGTCCGTCATGGTTGAACATCAAACAACAGGATCGAGGCGGAAGCGTCGGT
>NZ_JBSFNC010000279.1:0-4082 GCF_053586895.1 Amycolatopsis sp. NPDC003731
AGGCCAACAAGCTCAACGGCATCGACGCGCCGGACGCTGTCGCGGACGTCCTGCAGGCTGTGCGCCAGGTTCAGCACCCCGCGCTGGCTGAACTCCGGGAAGCGGTGGCCCTGGTGGACGCCGTTCTTCAGCACGGCGGCCTTGACCGTCTCGAACCGGACGCCGCCGGTGCGGGAGACGACGAACTGGTAGTTGAGGTCCTGGGCGTGCTCGATCCAGGACTCGACGACCAGGTTCGCGGGCGCGTCGGCCCCGCGGCGCTCGATCAGGCGCAGCAGGCGGTTCGCGCCCCGCTCGTCCTCGACGACGACCATGCCGCGGCCGGAGACGCCGAGTGACTCCTTGACCACGACCCGGCCGCCGAGCGCCAGCTGTGCGGTGAGGGCCTCGCGCAGCTCGCCGACCGTGTGCACCACCCGGCCGGGCACCTGGCGCAGGCCGAGGGAGTCGACCAGGCCGCGGCTGAACACCTTGCCGTTGACCGCCTTGCAGATCTGGGCGGTCGAGCCGGCCAGCGGCAGCCCGGACTCCTTGGCGAGGGCCTCTTCCGACGCCGAGATGCCCAGCGGCATCAGGTAGGTGTTGCCGTCGGCCAGCTCGCGCAGCCGGGACAGCAGCTCCGGTGAGTTGAGGGCGTCCTCGGTCACCATCGCGTCCGGGTCGTTGTGCTCGGCGATCAGCGTCGAGCCGTCGGCCGCGCCGATCCGGGCGAGGTAGCCCGCGAACGCGGCGTCCATGGGTGCCTTGAGCACCACCAGGTCGCCCTCGCCGGCGAGCAGCGCGCCCATCTCCTCCATGCGGTTGACGGTGGCCCCCGCGAACGAGATGCCGGCGCCGGGCAGTTTCGGCTCGCCCACCGCCCAGCTGCGCTCCACCTCGAAGTTGTTGACGAAGACGAACCGCGCACCGGCGTCGCCGGTGAGGTCCTTCTTCAGCCGTGCCACGAAATTCATCCCTGGTTCCCTTCTCCGATCTCGACGACGGCCGCCGCGAAGGTCGCCCCGAGGCCGGCCGAAGCCAGCAGCACGAGGTCCCCCGGATCGACCCGCCCGTCCGCGCGCGCCGCCGCCAGGTTGATGAACGGGTCGGAGCTGTAGCAGTGGGCGTACTTCCCGACGTTGTCGAGGAACACGCGGTCCCGCGGCACGCCGAGCGCGCCGGTGATCCGTTTCCACGACAGCTTGTTGACGTTGTGCGGCAGGATGGCGGCGATGTCCGCGGGGGCGACCCGGGCGTCGTCGAGGGCGTCCTGCATGACCTGGGCGAGCGCGTCCGGGTAGACGTGCTTGTACTGCAGCTGCAGGGCTTCGTCGCAGTCGATGCCCCGGTAGAACTCGCCGAGCACGGTGAGCGCGCGCCCGAGGACGCGGTCGCCGCGCGGGTCCGGGCCGAGCAGCACCGCGGCGGCGCCGTCGCCCTGGATCGTGGTGTCGCGGATGAGGCGGGCCTCGTGCATCAGCACCTTGTCGCCGGTCAGCACGAGCACGCGGTCGCCGGGGGCCGCGGTGGCCAGGAGCGAGCGGGCGACGTGCAGGGCGTGGATGCCGACCACGCAGTTGAGGTGCGACAGGCTGAACGCGGTCGCGCGGTGCAGCTCCAGCCGCGTCCGCACGTCCTCGAGGAGGCCGGGCGTGGCGACGGCGACGTGCTGCATGGTGTGCGCGTGGACCAGGAACCGGACCGAGTCGCGGTCCGTTCCGGCCAGCACGCGCTCCCCCGCGCCGGCCAGCAGGTCGGCCAGTTCGAGGCCGTCGGCGACGGCGACCCGGTCGAGGCCCAGGAAGCGGGTGAAGAAGCGCAGCTGGGTCGCGTCGAGGCCGAGCGGGCCGGCCAGGTCGGCGACCGGCAGGCTCGTCTCCGGCACGAACGACGCCACCCGCTCCAGGCGGGGTGCTTCGAGCAGGGACATGATTTCCTCCTCTTCGTCCGGCTCAGCCGCGGGCCGGCACGAGCTCGTGCGCGAGCGCGGACAGGGGGCGGGCGGTGGTGAACGGGACGAGCCCGGCCGCCCAGCCGCGTTCGTGCAGGGCTTCCACCACGCGGGGCAGGCGCAGCACGCGCCCGCCCGCGCCGGTGTAGCTGCGGGCCGGGTCGACGTCGGCGAGGCCGTTGACCTCGGCGACGACGTCGACGAGCACGCGTTCGGCGGGCGCGGTTCCGGTTCGCCCGGCGTCGGCCGCGGGCCGGGTCCGCGGCGGCGGCGGGGTGAAGCCGATGAGCGCGGCGGCTTCGCTGACGCGCAGGTCGGTGCCGGGGTCGCGGTGGGCCTCGACGAGCCGCGCGTAGCCGCGCAGGAAGTGTTCGACGGCCTCGGCGTCCATCACCGCGTCCAGGGCCTGCAGGGCGAGGGTGATGCCGTCGGCCCATTCGTAGACGCGCAGGTAGCTGTCGGAGCCGGCGAGCGCCCAGTCGGCGGGGGCGGCGTTGACCGCGTACCGGTCGCGTCTGGTGCGGCAGGACCGCGGGGCGTTGTCGAGGAAGTTCAGCTCGGCGACCACACGCCTCCCGTGCCGCGCGCTCTCCTCGTACACGCGGTCGTAAGGCACGTGCGCGTTCGCCATCGCCTCACTCACGCGGACGGCGGACTCCTTGACGACGACCGAGAACCGCGGGTCGCCGCCGAGGTCGGCGAGCACGGGGGTCGGGTAGGACAGGCAGGTGACGGCGCCACCGAAGCCGCTGGCGTCGCGCTGGCTGGTGTACATCCGGTGCGCGACCAGGGTTTCGCCGGTGTAGGCGGCGAGCGTGACGGCATAGGCGGCGAGGTGCACGGCCGAGGGCCACACGTGCTCGCGCGCCGCGATCGCCCGGGCGGCCGACAGCAGCGTCGGGACGGTGTAGGAGGCGCTGTGTGCGGCCTCGGATGCCTTGCGACGCTTGGCGAAGACGTCTTCGGGGAGCTTCCGGATGGTTTCGCGCCAGTGGCTCAGCGCGGGTTCGAGGTCGGCGTCGGTGCGGCTTTCCTCGAAGCGCGCGAGGTCCACCGGCTGGTGCTCCACCGGGTCCAGCACGGCGGGCCGGCCTTCGGTGCGCGCGGCGAGGAGCTCGTCGAGCTCGGCGGCCAGCCGGTCGAGGGCGACGTCGTCGAAGGCGAGGTGGTTGAAGACCAGGTGCAGCCGGACGAGCCGGCCGCCGCCGGTGACGACGCAGGCCCGCATCGGCCACTCGCGGGCCAGGTCGAACGGGGTGCGCGTGAGCCGCGCGATGGCGTCCACGGCGTCCTCCGCGGTCGCCTCGACGACCGGCTGCGGCGCCGGCGGCTGCACGAGCTGGCGCGGCCAGGCGTACCCGTCGCCGGCGGTGCCGGTCAGGTCGTAGACGGTGCGCAGGATCTCGTGCCGGCGCACCAGGTGCGTCAGCGCGGCACGGACGGCCGCGACCGTGCAGCCCGCGGGCAGCGGGTAGCTGGTGCCGATGTGCGCCTCGTGCCGCGACCGCGCCGGCACCCGCAAGTACCGCAGCAGGTGGTGGTGCTGTCCCCAGCAGAGGTTCGCGCTCTTCGCCACGTGTCCTCCAACCGTGAATCGTCGTACGCCGATGGTGGGCGGTGCGGGCGGAAATGGTTAGCCCCTCGCGGTGGCACGTTCTCCGTGGCACGAAGATGACACCGGGTGGGTCGGAGTTTTCCTTGACCGGCAACGGTTCGTCGGTGAATCTGGGTGAGCCCCGCCGGAACGCAGGAATTGCGGACCGGATCTGCGGGGGAAATACCGTCAACGGAATGAGGAGAACTCATGTCGAAGGAAGCTTCGAAGGTCGCCAGCAAGGTCGCGTCGAAGGTCGCTTCGAAGGTCGCCAGCAAGGAGGCCTCCAAGGAGGCGTCCAAGGAAGCCTCGAAGGTCGCGTCCAAGGAGGCGTGACGACCCGGCGGGACGGCGACGCGGGTGCGCCGCCGTCCCGCCGATCACGCGGAGCCACCGCGGGCGCGGCACCGTCACCGGCACTGGCCGGACGGGCGGTGCCGTTCCCGCGGCTGCCTCGCCACCGAACACCCACCTCACCGTCGCGAATGACTCATTCGGGACGTCGGAGGTCCCGAATGAGGGATGACCTCCACGAATGGCAGCCCGTCGTGGATCGTC
>NZ_JBSFNC010000280.1:0-3953 GCF_053586895.1 Amycolatopsis sp. NPDC003731
GCTGAAGCCGCCTCCGGGGCCCGGGGTGCAGCGGTACTGCCAGGCCAGGCCGAGTTCTCATTCGGGACCTCGGACGTCCCGAATGAGTCATTCGCGGCACCCGCCGGCGGGTGAAACTTTCAGCTGCTCCCCGGCTCCCGCCAGCGGTGACACCGAAGCGACGGTGAATTGCTTGCCAGAACCGGATTCCTTGCGAACGATGGTCACGGACCTGCCTGCGAACCGGCGGTTCCCCCGCCCGGCGACGCACCGGAGCACCCCGCCCATCGACTTCTGCGACGGAGATCCGATGTCCCTGCGCTTCCCCGGCCGGCGGAGACTGACCGCCGTGCCCCTGCTCGCGTTGGCCGCGGCCACGCTCGTCCCCATCGCGGAGGCGGCCCCCGCCCAGCCCGGCACCCTGCCGGTCTACCGCGACACCCACTACAGCTTCGCCGAGCGGGCCGCCGACCTGGTCGCCCGCATGACGCTGCCCGAGAAGGTCCTGCAGCTGCGCACCAACAGCGCCCCAGCCATCCCGCGGCTCGGCGTCCAGCAGTACACCTACTGGAGCGAAGGCCAGCACGGCCTCAACACCCTCGGCGCGAACACCGACGACGGCCCGGCGACCGGCGGGGTGCACGCCACGAGCTTCCCGACCAACCTCGCCAGCACGATGTCCTGGGACCCGGACCTGATCCACCAGGAGACCACGGCGATCTCCGACGAGGCCCGCGGCATGCTGGACAAGTCGCTGTGGGGCGTCGCGCAGAACAACATCGGCCCGGACAAGAACAACTACGGCTCCCTGACCTACTGGGCACCGACGGTCAACCTCGACCGCGACCCGCGGTGGGGCCGCACCGACGAAGGCTTCGGCGAGGACCCCTACCTGGTCGCGAAGATGGCCGGCGCGTTCGTCAACGGCTACCAGGGCCAGACGCCGTCCGGGAAGCCGGCGACGCCGTACCTCAAGGTCGCCGCGACCGCCAAGCACTACGCGCTCAACGACGTCGAGAACGACCGGCACGCGGACTCCTCGGACACCACCGAGACCAACATCCGCGACTACTACACCCGGCAGTTCCGGCACCTCATCCAGGACGCGCACGTCGCCGGCCTGATGACGTCGTACAACGCGATCAACGGCACGCCGGCGCCGGCCGACACCTACACGGCGAACGCCATCGCCCAGCGCACCTACGGCTTCGACGGCTACATCACCTCCGACTGCGGCGCGGTCGGCGACGTCTACGCATCGGGCAGCCACAACTGGGCGCCGCCCGGCTGGACCACGACCACCGCCGGGGCGGCGACGCAGTGGACGAACACCGCCACCGGCCAGAAGGTGTCCGGTGCCGCGGGCGGCCAGGCGTACGCCCTGCGCGCCGGGACGCAGCTCAACTGCACCGGCTCGGAAGCCACCGTGGCCAACATCCAGGAGGCCATCAAGGCCGGCGTGCTGTCCGAAGGCGTGCTCGACACCGCGCTGGTGCACGTGTTCACCATCCGCATGCAGACCGGTGAGTTCGACCCGCCGGACCGGGTGGCCTACACGAAGATCACCAAGGACGTCATCCAGAGCGCCGAGCACCAGGCGCTGGCCGCGAAGGTCGCCGCGAACTCGCTGGTCCTGCTGAGGAACGACCCGGTCGCCGGCACCGCGGCGCCGCTGCTGCCCGCCGACCCGGCCAAGCTCGGCAGCGTGGTCGTCGTCGGCGATCTCGCGAACAAGGTCACCCTCGGCGGCTACTCCGGCGAGCCCGCGCTGCAGGTCAACGCCGTGCAGGGCATCACGACCGCGGTCAAGGCCGCCCGCCCGGACGCCACGGTCACGTTCGACGCGTGCGGCACGTCCACCGGCACGACCACGGCGGCGAGCTGCTCGGCGGCGACCCTGGCCGCGATGAAGACGGCCGATCTGGTCGTGGTGTTCGCCGGGACCGACGGGAACGTCGCCACCGAGGGTCGGGACCGCACCACCATCGCCATGCCCGGCAACTACGACTCGCTGATCGACCAGGTCAAGGCGGCCGGCAACCCGCGGACCGCGCTGGCCGTCCAGGCCGGCGGCGCCGTGTCGCTCGGCCACGCCACCGGGATCCCGGGCGTCGTGTTCAGCTCGTACAACGGCGAAAGCCAGGGCACCGCGCTCGCCGACGTCCTGTTCGGCAAGCAGAACCCCAGCGGGCACCTGAACTTCACCTGGTACACCGACGACGCGCAGCTGCCGGCCATGAAGAACTACGGCCTGACGCCGTCGCAGACCGGCGGCCTCGGCCGCACGTACCAGTACTTCACCGGCACCCCGGCCTACCCGTTCGGCTACGGCCTCTCCTACACGAAGTTCGCCTACTCCCGCGTGCACGCGGACACCAAGTCCGTCGACGCCAACGGGCAGGTGACCGTGCACGTCGACGTCACCAACACCGGCACCACGCCCGGCGCCAGCGTCGCCCAGCTGTACGCGGCCACGGCGTTCGACGTCCCCGGCGTGGAGCTGCCGCGCCAGCGCCTGGCCGGGTTCAAGAAGACGAACGTGCTGGCGCCGGGCCAGACCCAGCACGTGGCCTTCCCGGTGCGGATCAGCGATCTTTCCTTCTGGGACGAGGGAAAGCGCCGCGAAGTGGTGTACCCCGGTGCCTACCGGTTCGGCGTCGGCACCGACTCCGGCCACCTCGCCGGTACCGCCACGGTCGCCGTCAAGGGCGCCCTGGCGCCGAAGACGAAGTACGTGACCGTGCAGCCGGGCCAGGTCGTGTTCACCCCGGGCCAGCGCCTCGACCTGACGGCGAAGAACCCGTGGATCGCCGACGTCACCGCCCAGGCCGGCCAGCACACGCCGGCCGACCACGTCGTCGAGGCGGTGCACGACGACCAGTCGTTCGTCGACCTGTCCCGGGCCCGGATCGGTTACCGCAGCAGCGATCCGCGGGTCGCCCAGGTGAGCCGGACCGGCCAGGTGACCATGGTGGCGCCCGGTGTCGCGACGATCAGCGTCACGGTCGACGGCGTCACCGGCACCACGCCGGTGGTGGTCGAGCAGCCGTTCACGCTCAGCGCACCGGCGCAGGTGACGGCGGGGACGACGTACACCGCCACGACCACCCTGCCCAACCCGGCGGGGGCCCGGCCGCTGCGTGACGTGGCCCTGACGCTCAGCGTGCCGGCCGGCTGGACCGTGAAGGCCACCTCGCCGTCCACCTTCGCCACCGTGCCCGCCGGGCAGACCGTCAGCACCGCCTGGGAGATCGGCGTGCCGGAGTCGGCGCAGCCCGGCAAGTTCGACGTGTCGGCGCAGGCCACGTTCACCTCGGCCAACGGCCGCGGCACGGCGGTGGACGCGACCACCGTGCTGCTGCCCCACCCGCCGTACCCGTCGCTGGCCGCGGCCCGCAACAACGTGGGCATCAGCGACGACGCCACGCCCGGCGCGGGCAACTTCGACGGCGGCAACGCCAGCTTCTCCGCGCAGGCACTGGCCGCGGCGACGCCCAGCCTGACGCCGGGTGCGACGTTCACCCACAACGGGCTGACGTTCACCTGGCCAGACGCCCAGCCGGGCAGCCCGGACAACGTGGTCGCGGGCAGCTCGGCGGGCGGGCAGACGATCGCGCTCTCGGGCTCCGGGACCACGCTGGGCCTGATCGGCGCGGGCGACTACGGCAGCCCGAGCGGAACGGCCACGGTGACCTACACCGACGGGACGACCGAGTCCCACTCGGTGAGTTTCGCGGACTGGTGGTCCAACGCGGCCACCGGCGGCGACATCCTCACCACGCTGCCCTACCTCAACAACAGCAACGGACGGCTGGACCAGCGGGTGAGCCTGTACTACGCCCCGATCCCGCTGCAGCCGGGGAAGACGGTGCAGTACCTGACCCTGCCGGACGTCAGCGACGGCGCGAACATGGGCACCGCGGCGATGCACATCTTCTCCGTCGCCATCGGCTGACCGAGAGGGGTCGGCGTCC
>NZ_JBSFNC010000281.1:0-3877 GCF_053586895.1 Amycolatopsis sp. NPDC003731
CGAGATCTTGACGATCACGCAGTATCTGCGTCCGTCGCCGCGGCATCACCCGGTGGATCGGTGGGTCAAGCCGGAGGAGTTCGTGGAGCACTCCCAGGCGGCCGAGGCGATGGGCTTTGCCGGTGTGATGGCCGGGCCGTTGGTGCGCTCGTCCTACCGCGCGGGACGGCTCTACGCCCAGACCAAGGCCCACCGCGGCGAGGTCCTGCCCGAAAACCTGCAGCACCTGGCGGCCGAAGGCCCCGCGGCCCAGGAAGCGGCGTCGCTCCTGGCCCGGTGACGCACGTCACCCCACCATCCTTAAAGGATCGGTAAAGTGGGGACATGGCCCTGGTTTCGGACCTCCTCAGCTGGCTGCAGGGACTCCCGGAACCGGGGCTCGTCGCCGCGACCGGCGGCCTGGTGTTCGCCGAGTGCACGATCGGGCTCGGTTTCCTGGCCCCCGGCGAATCGGGACTGCTCATCGCCGCGACGACGGCGAACACCGTGCCCCGGTTCCTGGTTCTGTGGCTGGTCGTGACCCTCTGCGCGACGGCGGGCGACGCGCTCGGCTACGGCATCGGCCGCCGCTTCGGGCCGCGCTTGCGCGACACGAAGCTGATCCGCAAGTACGGCCTGGAGGCCTGGGACAAGGCCACCGGCGTCCTCGAACGCCGGGGTGCCTGGGCGGTGTTCTTCGCCCGGTTCCTGCCGGTGATCCGGACGCTGACGCCGGCCGCCGCCGGGACGTCCGGGCTGCCGTTCCGCAAGTTCCTGCCGGCCGCCGCGGCGGGCGCGTTCTGCTGGTCGCTGGTCCACATCAGCATCGGCGCGGCACTCGGTGAAGCCGCGAAGCGGATCGAAGGCGTGTTGAACACCGGCGGGCTGATCGTGGTCGGCGTGCTCGCCGCGGTCGCGGTGTTCTTCCTGCTGCGGCTGAAGAAGCGCAAGGCACTGGCCGCGCCCGAGCCGGAGCCCGAACGCGTGCCCTGAGTACTACATTCGGCGGCATGAGTCTCGCGGATCTTCCCCGGCCGATCGGTTTCGTCCTCGGCGGGGGCGGCAGCCTCGGCGCCATGCAGGTCGGCATGCTGCGCGCGCTGACCGAGGCCGGGCTGACGCCGGACGTCGTGACCGGGACGTCGGTCGGTTCGCTCAACGCCGCCGTGCTGGCCCGCTCCGGCACCGACGCGCTCGCCCGGCTGCACGACATCTGGGCGCACATGACGCGGGCCGAGGCGTTCCCGGGCGGCATGCTGAGCCGCGTCCGGACGCTGACCCAGAGCAAGACGCACCTGTTCCCCAATACGGGCCTGGCCGGGATCATCGCCGACCACCTGGGCGCCGACACCCGCTTCGAGGAGCTGGCGCTGCCGCTCGGCGTCGTCACCACGCAGGTCGACACCGCCGAGCCGCTGCTGATCCGCTCCGGGCGGCTGCTGGAGCCGTTGCTGGCGAGCTGCGCGATCCCGGGGATCTTCCCGCCGGTGGAGCACGACGGGCAGCTGCTGTACGACGGCGGGCTCGTCGCGAACGTGCCGATGCGGCAGGCCCTCGCCATGGGGGCGGCTTCGCTGGTGGTGCTGGACTGCGCGTTCCCCGGGAAGGTGCCGGGCGCGCCGCGGACGTTCGCCGAGGTGATGATGTTCACCGCGATGATCAGCATGCGGAATCAGGCCGTGCTGGAAGCGCCGCTGGCCGCGGCTTCGGTCCCGGTGGTCTACCTGCCGGGGCCGGCGCCGGTCCGGGTGAACCCCCTGGATTTCGGGCACACGGAAGCACTGGCGGAAGAGGCGTACACGGCGGCGCGCGAGTACCTCGGCGCGCTTTCGGTGAACGGGCCGGGGCTGTACGGCGCACCGGGGCTCGTCATCACGTGATCCACGTCACGCCGATGCACCGATCCGCCGGCAAGAACGTCATCGCTATCGCGTAGTTTTGATGACGAATGCCCGCCGATCCCAATTCCCAAAAAAGAGACAATATGCTCCCCAAGAAGATTTTACTTTCGGTGGCCGGAATCCTCGCCGGGGCACTGCTGCTCTCCGCTTGCTCGTCCGGTGACGACGGCGGTTCGCCCGCCGGCGGGGACCCGGCATCGGGCTCCGCCTCGCCGTCCGAAACGCCGGTCGCGGTGACGTTCGAGCCCGCGGGCGGCACGGCGGTGAACCCGGCGACGCCGATCGTCGTCAAGGCCGCCAACGGGAAACTGCTCGACGTCACGGTGACCAACGCGGCCAAGGGGAAGACGGTCGCCGGCAAGCTGGCGGCCGACGGGTCGAGCTGGACGTCCAGCGAGCCGCTCGGCTACGGCGCGACGTACAAGATCGTCGCGCACGCCCAGGGCAGCAACGGGAAGCCGATCGAGCAGGAAAACCAGATCACGACGCTGTCGCCGAAGAAGCAGGCGAACGCCAACCTGATCCCGGCACCGTCCGCGGTGGCGAGCACGGGCGTGGGCGTCGGCCAGCCGATCGTGTTCAGCTTCGGCAAGATCGCGGTCAAGAACAAGGCGGCGGTCGAGAAGGCGCTGACGGTGGAGTCGACCCCGAAGCAGGACGGCGGCTGGTACTGGATCGACGACTCGAACGTCCACTACCGGCCGAAGGAGTATTGGAAGGCCGGCACGACGCTGAAGGTGACGGCGAAGATCTACGGCGTCGATTTCGGCGGCGGGGTGTTCGGTGCGGAGGACCGTACGGAAACGTACAAGGTGCACGATTCCTGGATCGCGAAGGCGGACGGGAACAGCGAGCAGATGCAGATTTTCCACAACGGGCAGATGGTGAAGTCCATGCCGATTTCGATGGGCAAGGACGCGACGCCGACCCACCTGGGCGCGCACGTGATTTCGGACAAGCAGGCCAATTACACGATGGATTCCTGCACGTACGGCGTCTGCCCGCCGGACCCGAAGGCGTACCGGTCCAACGAGAAGTGGTCGGAGCGGATTTCCAACGACGGCGAGTTCGTCCACGAGAACCCGAACAGCGTGAGCCAGCAGGGCAGTTCGAACGTGTCGCACGGGTGCATCAACCTGAACGACGCGAACGCCCAGTGGTTCTTCCAGAACATGGGCCTGGGCGACGTCGTGGAGGTGACCAACTCGGGCGGCCCCCAGCTCCCGGTCTGGGACCTGTACGGCGACTGGTCCAAGTCCTGGCCCGACTGGCAAGCCGGCTCCGCAATCAAGTAACCCCAATCCTCGTCCGGGGGTCAGGAGCTCCGCTCCTGACCCCCTTCCTCATACCCCCGCCAGCCCTCCGCACCTCCAACCCCCCGTGTCGACCCCCCAATCACGCGTGTCGACCCTCCAATCACGCGAGTCGACCCTTCAGGCACCCGTGTCGTCCATCCAGGGACGCGTGTCGTCCGCCTGGGTACGCGTGTCGTCCGTCGAGGAACGTGAGTTTCGCCTTCAGTCACGCGAGAACGGGCTCGGGTCGCGCGGGTGCCGAGTCCCAGCACACCCTTGGCGCGTGCGAGGGCGGTCTCGGGAGCACCCGCGCGGCGACGCGAAGCATCTCGGGTGCTCCAGGCGGCATCACGCGTGCCTCGAAAGCATCACTTGTGATAGGCGGGCATCACGTGGGTTGGCCGGGCATCACAGCGGCCGGCCCGAGCGGACGGGTGATCCGGCGCGGCGCCGGGCGATTCGGGGTTCGCGTGACGGGGCCCGTAACTCGCGCGACTGCGGGCGGAACTCGCGTACCGCGATGGTCTGCTCGCGTACCCGAGTGGACGACTTGCGTGCCCGGATGGACGACACGTGTGATCCGGAGGTCGACACCTGTGATTGAAGGGCCTCGGTGACGGCCTCGCGCCGGACGTCGGCCAGCTCGACGGTCACCCCCGCGGTCGCGGCCAGCTGGACGATCCCGCGGCCCATCACCCCGGT
>NZ_JBSFNC010000282.1:0-3853 GCF_053586895.1 Amycolatopsis sp. NPDC003731
CCGCGCTGGTCCTTTCGCGACTGACGCCCGGCCTGCTCCGCACGGCCGCGAAGCTGGACCTGACGCCGTGAGCCGGCCGCGGCGGATGTCGCCGCGCTTTACCACTCACGACCGGCCGCGGCAGACCTAGTAGCTGCGGGGCGTCCAGACGATGCCGTTCTCGGACCGGGTGCGGGACGAGCCCACGATCAGCAGGCAGCGCATGTCCACTGTGGACGGTTCGAGCTCACCGAGGGTCGTGACGCGGATGTCCTCCTCCGGGCCGCCGACATCCCGCGCCACCACGACCGGCGTCGCCGGCGCACGGTGGCGGAGCAGCACCGACCGGGCGTCCGCGAGCTGGGTCGTCCGGGAACGTGAAGCCGGGTTGTACAACGCCAGCACGAGATCCGCCGCGCCTGCCGCGTCGAGGCGCTTTTCGATGATCTCCCACGGCTTCAGCCGATCCGACAGCGAGAGCACGCAGTAGTCGTGGCCCAGCGGGGCGCCCACCCTGGACGCCGCCGCCTGGGCCGCCGTCACGCCCGGCACGATCCGGACCCGGACGCCCGTGCCGTGGCCGGCCGACACCTGCTCCAGTACCGCCGACGCCATCGCGAACACCCCCGGGTCGCCCGAGGACACCACCGCGACCCGGGCGCCGGAAGCAGCCAGGGACAACGCCTCGCGCGCCCGGTCGGCCTCGACGCGGTTGCCCGACGCGTGCCGCTGCTGGCCCGCCTTCTGCGGCACCCGCGCCACGTACGGCCCGTACCCGACGATGTGTTCGGCGGCGGACAGCTCCGCCGCCGCTTCCGGGGTGAGCCACTCCGGGCCGGCCGGCCCGAGCCCCACGACGACGACTTCGCCGCCCGAAGAAGGCGCAGCGGCGACGGGAGCAGGCGAAACCCGAGACGCGTAAGCCGGCGAAGGCAGCAACGCCAACGAGAAGTACGGGACCGTAGACGGATCGACCTCACCCAGGGGCTCGACCCGCTGTTGTCCCCACGTCGCCCGCTCGACGTACACGGCGTCGTCCAGTTTCCCGGCTTCCTCGAACGCCTCCCGCACCGACGAGAACGTCCGGCCCAGCTTCAGCACCGCCGCCGCGTCGGTGTCCGCCAGGCGCCGCGCCAGCTCCGGGGCCGGGAGCGTGCCCGGGAGCACCGTCAGCACCTCGTCGCGCTGCACCAGCGGGCGGCCGATGACCGAGGACGCCGCGCTCACCGACGTCACACCCGGGACGACCACCGCCTCGAAGCGACCGGCCAGCCGCTCGTGCATGTACATGTACGAGCCGTAGAAGAACGGGTCGCCCTCGCAGAGCAGGACCACGTCCCGCCCGGCGTCGAGGTGTTCGGCCAGCCGCTTCGCGCTCAGCTCGTAGAAATCGGCGATCGCGCCCTCGTAGCCGCCCGGGTGGTCGGTCGTTTCCGTGGTGACCGGGTAGACCAGCTTCTCCTCGATCTGCCCGTCGCGCAGGTACGGCTCGGCCACCGAGCGCGCGATGCTCCGGCCGTGCCGCGCGCAGTGGTACGCGATCACCGAGGCCTCGGAGATCAGGCGGGCCGCCTTGACCGTCATCAGTTCCGGGTCGCCGGGGCCGAGGCCGACGCCGTACAGCGTGCCGGTCATTCTTCCGCGCTCGCGAGTGCGTTGATCGCCGCGACCGCCATCGCGCTGCCGCCGCGCCGGCCGTGCACCACCAGGTACGGCGCCGGGGCCCGCTTGGCGAGCTCCACTTTGGACTCCACCGCGCCGACGAACCCGACCGGGACGCCGATGATCGCCGCGGGGGCGCCGACGCCTTCGTCGAGGATTTCCAGCAGGCGGAACAGCGCCGTCGGCGCGTTGCCGATCGCCACCACCGAACCGGGCAGCTTGTCGCGCCACAGCTCCAGCGCCGCCGCCGAGCGGGTGGTGCCCATGCGTTCGGCCAGCGAAGGAACACCGGGGTCCGACAGCGTGCAGAGCACTTCGTTGGCCGCGGGCAGACGGCGCCGGGTGACGCCGCTGGCGATCATCTGCGCGTCGCACAGGATCGGCGCGCCGGCCTCCAGCGCCGCGCGGCCGGACTCGACGACGTCGAGCGTGTAGCGCAGGTCGTCGACCAGATCGACCATGCCGCAGGCGTGGATCATCCGGACCGCCAGCCCGGCCACGTCGTCGGGCAGGATCGCCAGGTCCGCCTCCTCGCGGATCGTGGCGAACGAGTGCCGGTAGATCTCGGCACCGTCCCGCAGGTAGTCGATCACAGATTTCCCTTCAGCTCGTCGAGCGGCACCCAGCGGCCGTCGATGCGGTAGCCCCCCGCTTCGGCGACAACGTCCACATGGGACTGCGACGGCTTCCCGCACCGCCGTTCGCAGCCCGAGAAGTGCGCGCGCAGGCCCGGCCGGAACACCGCGTCGGCCCGGACGTCGGCGCGCGACTTCGCGCAGCCCGGACGGCCGATGCACGCTGTGGTCCCCAAGGCCTCGCCGCCGAAGCCCAGCCGCGCGAAGACGTCGGCGGGCACGTCCGGCAGCACCACGGACTTCCACGGCGTGACCAGCGCGGGACCGAACTCCGCCAGCGCCCGCGCCTGCGCCGCGGACAGCTGCCCGAAGCGCGGCACGACTCCGGCCGCGAAGCCGCCGTCCCGGGAGATCAGCCCCGCCGGGACGTCGACGCCGGCCCGCGGCACCGGCGTTCCCCGCCAGGCCGGGTCGTCGAGCTCCGCGACCCGCCAGGCCGACCCGCGCACGCGGAGGAAGCCGAGCGCGACTTCGACCAGCGCCGAGACGGCGTCGGCGCGCGACACCCGTCGTCCGGTGTCGCCGCCCGCGAGCAGCAGCGTGCCCTCGGACGGGCCCACCGCGAGCCAGCAGACGTCGGCACCTTCGGCGGCGACATCGCCGCGGCCGTCGTCGAAAGCGAAGAGGAACCGGCCGGGCAGCGACGCCAGCTCCGGCGTCGAACACAGCACGTCGTCCAGAGCCGACGACAGGCCGCGCACGTCGGCGAGGCCGCCGCGCAGCCCGCTCAACGGTGACGCGAGAACGTTCCGGACCCGCTCGTGCGACGGCGACGGCAGCAGGCCCGCGGCGGTCAGCCGGGCCTCGAGGCCGGGCCGCTTGACGGCGCGCAGCTGGACGTTGCCGCGCGAGGTGAGATGGAGATCGCCGTCGCCGCACGCCTCGGCCGCGTCGGCCAGCGCGCGCAGCTGCACTGCGGAAATCGTGCCGCCGGGCAGGCGCACGCGGGCCAACGGCCCGTCGGCGGCGTCGTGGGGTGCGAAAACACCGGGGCACGCGTCGGCTCGCACACGTGCTGGGGTCGGCATGGGGTCACTGTAGCTGGCGGTTCGGCGGCTCCGGCGGGTCCGAACGCGGGCGGATCCGGGCGACTCCGGCGTCCAGGTCCACGTCACGCCAGGGTGGTGCGCCTTCGGCGTCCTGCTCGACGAGCATCGACATCGTTTCCCGGTGTTCCAGCTCACGCCGCTTGGTCCCGTAGAGGAACGCGGTCGTTTCCTCGATGTAGGTGGCGGACAGCCGCGCCTTGAAGCGCGAGCCGTTCTTGCGCGGCCGCAGTTCGATCGCCGCCATGACCAGCAGGATCACGACGCCGCCCGGTAGGGCCAGTCCCAGCCAAGGTCCCATGCCCGCCGAACCGGGTGACCGCGGGTCAAGTTCCCGGGACCGTAGAAGTCTGATCGAATGTAGTAGGTGTGCTACATTCGATCGCATCAGTCAGATGGGGGTGACCGCGATGAGAGATCCTGCCGATCCCGTCGTCCGCGTGCGCGGGCTGCGGATGCGGTACGGCACGAACGACGTGCTCCACGGCGTCGAATTCGAGGCGTACCGGGGGGAGGTCGTCTGCCTGCTCG
>NZ_JBSFNC010000283.1:0-3786 GCF_053586895.1 Amycolatopsis sp. NPDC003731
ACCAACGAACGCGCCATCACCTCCTACCTCATCAGCGCCTACCACTCCGCCGCCGTCCTCGTCCCCGACGCACTCGGCGCCCTCGACGACGTCCAGGTCGGTCGCTGATGACCACCATGAACACGCGCACCGCCGCCCGTCCCCTGGCGGACGTCCTCGCGTGGAGCAAGGGGCTCGTCGAGCCGGCGCTGCGGACCGCCGCCGAGCGGCTGCCCGAGGCGATGCGGCGGATCGCCGCCTACCACTTCGGCTGGCAGGACGCGGCCGGGCGCCCGGCGGCCGGCGACGGCGGCAAGGCGCTGCGGCCGGCGTTGGTGCTGCTGTGCGCGGAAGCCGCGGGCGGGGAGGCGGCCGATGCCGTGCCCGCCGCCGTCGCGGTCGAGCTGGTGCACAACTTCTCGTTGCTGCACGACGACGTCATGGACGGCGACACCACCCGCCGTCACCGCGCGACGGCGTGGACGGTGTTCGGCACCGGGCCGGCGGTGCTGGCCGGGGACGCGTTGCTGAGCCTGGCGTTCGAGGTGCTGGCGCCGAGCGGCGCGGCGAACGCGAAGGTGCTGTCGGCCGCGACGCTGGCCCTGCTCGAAGGCCAGGCCGCGGACCTGGACTTCGAGCAGCGCGACGACGTCACCCCCACCGAGTGCGTACGGATGGCCGAGGGCAAGACGGCGGCCCTGCTGGGTGCGTCCTGCACGCTCGGGGCGGCCTTCGGAACGGCCGGCGCGGACCGCTTCGGCGCGTTCGGCCGCGCGGTGGGCCTGGCGTTCCAGCACATCGACGACCTGCTCGGCATCTGGGGCGACCCGGCCGTCACGGGCAAGCCGGTGTACTCGGACCTCCAGAACCGCAAGAAGTCCCTGCCGGTGGTGACGGCCCTGTGTTCGGGCACCCCCGCCGGCGCGGACCTCGCCACCCTCTACGCCCGCCGCGACCCCCTGGACGAAACCGACCTCGCCCGCGCAGCCTCCCTCGTCGACGCCGCGGGCGGCCGCCAGTGGAGCCAGGCCCAGGCGGAAGCATTGCTGGCCAAGGCGTTGCGCGACCTCACCACCGCCGCCCCACCTTCCCGGGCCACCGCCGAACTCGCCACCCTGGCCCGCCTCATCACCACCCGCACCCACTGACACCCGTACCCCAGCGGACGACACGCGTACCCCGATGGACGACACGCGTACCTGGACGGACGACACGACGAGCGCGTGCCCGGCCCGGCGTGTCGTCCGTCTGCGTGCGCGTGTCGACCCTGGGATCACGCGTGTCGTCCGTTATGGGCCGGGGCGGGTGAGGCCGGACTTGGCCGCGTTGAGGCTGAGGATGTTCTTGTCCGTGTCCTGGAGGGCCTTGGTGACCGGGGGCGACGGCGGGGATGTCGACAAGTCGATCAGGCGGATCGGGGCGTCCAGGCGGATCAGGGTCGGGATGTACTCGGCCTTGTCGACCTTCCAGCGGTCGCCGTCGCGGACGAAGCGGAAGCGGGCCGCCGCGCCTTCCTCCGTGTCGCCCTTGGGTTCGGAGTGGCGGGCGATGCTGTTGCCCAGGCCGTAGGCCACCCACTTGCCGCCGATCTTCTCGAACGGCTGGACCACGTGGGCGTGGTGGCCGACGATCAGGTCGACGTCGTCCGACGCCAGGATCTTCTTGGCCTGGGAGCGCTGTTCGGCCGTCGGGTCGTGCTGGTACTCCACGCCCCAGTGCAGGCTCGCGATGACGACCTGTGCCCCCGCCTGCTTCGCCTTTTTGGCGGCCGCCAGGACGTCGTCGACGTCGATCTGGTTGGCCAGCCACGGTTTCCCGGCCGGCACCTTGATGCCGTTGAACCCGAACGCGTACGACACCTGCGCGACCTTGACGCCGTGGACGTCCATGATCAGCGGCTTCGCGGCCTCGGCCGCCGACCGCGCCGAGCCGGTGTGCTTGACGCCGATCGCGTCGAGCTTGTCCAGGGTGCGGGTGACCCCCTCGGCGCCCTGGTCGATCGTGTGGTTGGACGACGTCGAGCAGGTGTCGTAGCCGATGTCCTTGAGCGCGTCGGCGATCTCCGGCGGCGCGCTGAACGACGGGTACCCGCTGTACGGCCCGCCTTCCGGCGCCAGCGGCGTCTCGAGGTGGCAGATCCCGAGGTCGGCGCCGGAGATCAGCGGCTTGATCCCGGCCAGCAGCGGCCGGTAGTCGATCTTGCCGCCGCCGTCGGCCTCGGCCTGCTCGGTCAGCGCCGGGTGGATCAGGACGTCACCGGTGGCGACGACGCTGAACGACCCGTCGGGCGCGGCGGCCGAGGAGGAGGCCGTCGAATCCGGGAACGGCGTCGGCGCCGGCCCCTGCTGCGGCGGGCTGCTGCAGGCGGCCGCCAGGACGGCGATCCCGGCGAGCGCGGCGACGCGGTGCTTCGTCATCGGTCCCCCTAACGTGGTCCGGCCATCCTGCCAGCCGGGCGAATCGGACAGCCACGCCGTCCGGGTCCGCGATGAAACTTCCACCACAGTCGACAACACCGATCAGAACATTCGCACAGGACAAAACCGGACAACGCGCAGGACAGGCCGGAAAAAATACGATAATTGACTCCCCTGCTTGCCACGATGCAACTACGCAGAGTAGGTCTCGCTCCGCTAACTGCGCCTTGACGCTCCTCGAACGGGTGTTTTGTAATACGAGTCACTTCATGAACCCCGAACGAACCACTCGACCTCGGCCCCCATGGGAGCACTCGATGTCCACACACCCGCACAGGTTCCGGACCTGGAGCGTTGTTGGTTGTTGTTTGATTTCCGGTGCCCTGCTGGCGTCCTGCTCCTCCGGCAAGGACACCGCGGCACCGCAGCAGCAGGCACCCGCCAACGGCAAGGTCACCCTGTACTACCTGCAGAAACAGGGTGACCAGCAGTACTTCGTCGAGCAGGCCCAGGGCGCGCAGGAGAAGGCGAAGGAGCTCGGCGTCGAGCTCAAGGTGGTCAACCTCGGCCAGGACGCCAACAAGGCGATCACCGAACTCGACGCCGCGGTCGCGCAGGGCGCCAACGGCGTCGCGATCGTCGTCCCGGACCAGGCGATCGGCCCGCAGGTGATCGACAAGGCCAAGAGCGCGGGCATCCCGCTGATCGCTTCCGACGACGTCATCAAGGACGGCTCGGGCGCGAAGGCGCCGTTCGTCGGCTTCAACGGCAGCCAGATGGGCGACTCGGTCGGCACCGAGGCCGGGAAGCTGTTCAAGGCCGCGGGCTGGGCCGCCGCCGACACGAAGATCATCAGCGCGTTCAAGCAGGACCTGACCGTCTGCACCGACCGCGTCAACGCCGCGAAGTCCGCGTTCGCCAAGGCCGCGGGCGCCGACGTCCAGGTGATCGACGTCGGCACCGACAACTCCCCGGTCGACGCGCAGAACCGCTCCGGCGCGGTGATCGGCTCCAACCCGGGCGTCAAGCACTGGGTCGTCTGGGGCTGCAACGACGAGAACGAGACCGGCGTCGTCACCGCGCTGGCCAACTCCGGCGTGGCGGCGAACAACATCATCGGCGTCGGGCTCGGGGCCTACCTCGACTGCAAGGACTGGGCCGCCGGCAAGGACACCGGCAACAAGGCCGCGCTCTACATCTCCGGCGCCGAGGTCGGCCGCTCGGCGATCCAGGTGCTGGTCGACAAGGTCAAGAACGGCAAGGAACTGCCCGCCGAGACGATCGCCAAGACCACGATCGTCAACAAGGACAACTACAAGCAGGCCGGCGTCAACTGCACCTGACCGCCCACCCCTCGTGAGTGGTCAGGCGGGTTCTGACCCGCCTGACC
>NZ_JBSFNC010000284.1:0-3601 GCF_053586895.1 Amycolatopsis sp. NPDC003731
CGCGACCTGGACGAGCCGGAGCTGTTCGTGGAGCAGTTCGTCGTGGCGAGCTGGGACGAGCACCTGCGCCAGCACTACGAGCGTTCGACGGAGCTGGACCGCCAGCTCGACCAGCGCGTGCGGGCCCTGACCGTGACCGGTGATCCGCCGGTCGTGCGGCACCTGGCGCAGACGGTCCTGCCCCGACGGGACCGCCGGCTCCTCGGCCGCTCCCCGCGCTGAGCGCTGGTGTAGGGCGCGGGCCACCGGGTAGCCACCGGGCGGCTCGCCGCCTGCGCTGGCAGCTGTGGGCCCGGCAACCTGCACCTCGTCAACAGCCTCTACGACGCCCACCGCAGCATGGCACCGGTCCTCGCGCTCGCCGTGTGGTCCACGGTCAGGTACAGATGCCGTTCGTCGGCTCGGCGTCGTGCCAGTTTCGCCAGGGCACCCGCGGCTTGCCCGCTCACCAGCCACTGTTCCGGCGCGGGCACCACGGTGGCCATATCCGCGGGCGCCCGGTGCAGGTCCGGTACCAGCGCGCCGGTGCCGTCCACCGCATGGTGGGCGCCCCTACCGCGGTCGATGCCAGGATGGAGAACCCTTCACTTTGCCGGGCCCGCCGCGTCAAGGGCAGCGTCGTCGACTGCCTTGCCCGCTTCGGCGGCCAGGTCGGCCAGGTCGGGCAGGTCGGGGTTCAGCTCCTTGGCCCGGGCGGAGAGCCGCTCCACCAGCGCCGCCGAGTTCTGCGCCAGCCGTACCGCGTCGGCCATCCGGTTGTCCGCGGCCAGCCGTTCGATGTGCCAGGCCAGCCCGGCGAGCGTCTCGTCGTCGGTGTCCGGGGACAGGTAGCCGGACAGCCCCGGCGGGTACCGGGTCCCGGCGCGCAGTTCGGACAGCGCGGTCACCACCGACGGCTCGGCGCTGAACGTCTCCAGCAGGTCGATCAGCGCGAACAACCTGGCCACGACCTTCGGCCGGCCGGGGAAGCGGTCCAGCCACCGCACCAGCCCGGCCTCGCCGCCGAGGTGCTGCACGATCCGGGTCATCTGCGCGGCGAGCGCGGTGGGCAGCTCAGCGTGGAACATGACGATGAGGGCCACCTGGTCGGCCAGCTCGGCCTGGCCGTCCTCGTCGGTCATGGGTCTCCCGGGGTCGCGACGGCATCCGCTGTGGACGACAATGCATCGGATCGCACCGGCGCCGTATCGACCTGGTAGGTCGAAACCAGCACGGCGAACGGCTCTGCCAGTCGCAACGTGGGCTTGAACGTGACACCGATCGGCCTGACAGGGTGAATCGGCCCGGCGAAATCAGTCCCCGGAGTCCGAGACGCCGCCCGTCCGCGGCGGGCCATGCTGGGCTCATGGACCACCATCAGTTCGCCGACGAGGTGGCCGAGCGGGCCGGCGTGGACCGGGGCACCGCGCACATCGGCGTGGCAGCGGTCTTCGCCACGCTGCGCGACACGATCAGCAGCGACGAGTACCGGGTGACGCTGCCGGCGACATCCACGCGGTCGACCGAGCTGTGGCTCACGTCAACCACCGGTGACCTCGGCCTTGGCGGCCGGGGAAGGCGCCGGAGCCGTCCGGTGCGTGCACGAACATCTCTCACAGGAGGCCTGATGCCGGTCATGGGTGCGGCGAGGTTCGAACGGTTCTTCCGGACGGCCGCGAGCCTGGACGTCGACAAGAGCGATCTGAAACGGTACGACGAGTTCCTGGACCGCAAGATCCACGATCTCTTCGTAGTCGCCAAGGCCACGGCCAAGGCCGGCCGGCGGGATGTCATCGAGCCGGGGGACCTGCCGATCACCAAGGGACTGCAGGAGCGCATGCACGAGTTCTCCAAGATGGACGAGGACCTGGAAGTGGCGCCGCTGCTCGAGCAGCTCTTGGCGCGTCCCCCGCTCGGGATCGCGATCTCCGAAGACGCCGAGGCACGGCTCCCGGCCATCGCCGGCGGTCTCAGCGTGGCTCTCGCCCAGGCGTTCAAGATCATCGACCCACGCGTGAAGAACCCCGGCTCCGCCGAATGGGATCAGGTCTTCCGGATGTTCGATCTGCTGATCTGAACGGGCTGCGCGCAACACGCCCTGGCAACGGGCAGGCGCCGGGTACCGCACGGCCATGTCCGCCTGCGGCCCGCTGCGGCCGAGGTCAGAGGCGCAGGTCGGGGTCTGCGGTCACCGAGCGGAGCGCCGTCACCGTCGGATGCCCGTCGGCGAGCAGCCGGGCGTCGCTGTCCGGGGGCAGTTCACCCTCGACGACCACGGCGGCGAGGCGGATCGCGCCGTCGCCGCTGTCCTCGACGCGGCTGCGCACCGTTCCGAACTCGGCCAGCTCAGCCCGCTGTGGCGTCCCCACTTCGGCTCGGTCGGGGACGTTCAGGTTGAGCACCGTCCCGGTGCGGCCGCGTTCGTGGCTCCAGCCCGACGTCGAGCGACACCGCCAGCGCGCGGGCGCCGTTGATGGATGCGGTCAGCGCGGCCCCGACGGTCCCCGAATGCAGCACTGCGCGACCGACGTTCGCGCCGTGGTTGACGCCGGACAGCACGATGTCCGGCGGGGCGCCGAAGGCGCCCTGCGCCGCCGCCAGCACGATGAGCCCGGGGTGCGCGGCGACCGCGTGGGCGGGCACGCCCGGCAGGTCCGGCAGCTCCCGCCGCTCGACGGCGATCCGGCCGTCGTCCCCGGCGGCGGACAGGCCCGCGCTGGTGCCGCTGGCCTCCATCGCCGGTGCGGCGACCACGACCGTCCAGCCGTGCGCCACCGCGCCGCGCGCGAGCGCCACCAGTCCCGGCGAGCCGATGCCGTCGTCGTTCGTGATCAGCGCCCTCATGCCGCGTCTTCCCAATTCTTCAGGCGTACGCGGGCGGCCAGCTCGCGCACCGCTTCGCCGCTGCTCGACCCGAGGCCGTGCCGCGTCACGTTCGCTGCGCCCGCCGTCGCGCCGAGCTCCAGCGCCTGGCGCGGTGACAGGCCCTGGGCCAGGCCGACCGCCGGCCCGGCGGTCATCGAATCGCCTCCGCCACGCGGGTCCACCGGCGGCAATTCGGGTGATTCCACGAGCCACAGTTCGTCCTCGACGAGCGCAAGCGTGTCTTCGGCGGCCCGCGACACCGAATGCGGCACCGGGACGCTCGTGCCGCGACATCGCGTCCGCGGGCGACTCGATCATCCGCGACTGCCACACCCCCTGCCCGCCCGCGTGCACATGGACATCCGGTACGCCCTCGATCTCTTCCACCGTCACTGTCAGCTGCGGAGACGGCGGAACACCGCCTCGCTGCCGGTGGGGCCGGACCGGTCGACCGGTTCGCCGATCCGCGCGGCGATCCGCCGGTCCCGATACGCTTGTGTGCAGGTCAGTGCGGGAGGGATGGGCATGACTGACAAGGGCTACGCGACCCCGGATCTGAGCGGCGCGCTCAGCGACATAGCGCGGACGCTGCAGGCCGAGCCGGACGTCGACTCCACCCTCGCCGCGATCGTCAAGGCCGCCGTCGACCACGTCGACGCGCCGAATACGCCGGTATCTCCCTGATCGAGAAGGGCGGCGGGGTCCGCACGTCGACGTCCAGGACCTTCACCTTCACGATGTCCCCGGGCTTCACGAC
>NZ_JBSFNC010000285.1:0-3504 GCF_053586895.1 Amycolatopsis sp. NPDC003731
CGGGACCTCGGACGTCCCGAATGAGTCATTCGCGACACCGCGGGCCCGCCCAGCGAAGCAAGCAAACCCACCGGAAACGCCGTGAAGGCCTCCCCGAGAGACTCGGGAAGGCCTTCACGGGTTCCGCCGCGGGAAGACGGGAACCTCAGCCGCGGTAGGCCGACCAGGAGCTCTTCATCCGCGAGGTCTGGCCCGCGGTGAACTCGTACATGCAGCTGTCGTAGCTGTAGTCCATGAAGTTGTGCACCGGGTCCACGCCCGCCGACGAGCAGGTGTCCTTGCTCGCCGGGCAGCCCGAGGTCGCCGTGGCCTCGGCCGGGGTGTCGGACACGTAGTCGCCCGAACCCGAGCAGCCGCCCTGGAACGTGTGGTACAGGCCCATCCAGTGGCCGACCTCGTGGGTGGCCGTGTCGCCCTCGTTGTAGTTCGTCGCCGAGCGGCCCGGGAGGGACTCGTCGAGGATGACCACGCCGTCCAGCTTCGGCTGGGACTTGTAGTTCGACGGGAACGTCGCCCAGCCGAGCAGGTCGTCGCCGAGCTTGGCCGTGTAGATGTTCAGCGCGTTCGCGCCGCCCTTGCGCAGCGCGTTCTTCATGTTGCGCTCGGCCGAGGTGCCGTCGGTGATGCCATTGTACCAGGTGGAGTTGTTCGTGTAGTCGGTGCTGACCAGCGAGAAGCTGAAGCCGCTCGACGCGTACGCGCTGTTCAGGACCGAGATCTGCTTGCTGATCGTGGCCGCCGGCAGGTTGCCGGTCGAACCGCTGGTGATCACGTGGAAGTACACCGGGATCGACACCGCGGCCGCGGCCTGGGCCGAGAACGCCGTGCGCTTGCCGGCAAGCTTGCTCTGCAGGTCCGCTTCCATGCGGGCCGCCTCGGCCGGGGACACCGAGTCGGCGCGCCCGTCCTTGCTGCGGTCCGCGGCGTGGGCGGGGGTGAAGCAGTCGCCGCTCGGCGCCGCGACGGCGCTCCCGGCTCCTGCCGCCGGGACGACCAGGGCGACCAGGGAGAGCGCGGACACCGCGCCCAGCTTGACGGCCTTGCCGAACCGCTCCGAACTGCTCATGGAGGAACTCCTCTTGCAACGACCCGGCTACCCCGGGTGGTGAAGAGAAAATGCGGCACGCGATCTTCCTTATCCACCATCTTTCGGCTGGAAAAGACACTCCGTACCATCGGCGCGATCCACGCGGACTAGTGCATACATCGGAAGCTGGGCCGAACGGCCTAATCAGCTCCAGCGCACGGCGACGAGCTGGATCAGCAGCGCCAGCCGGACGTCGGGGTCGTCGAGGTCCAGCGGCACCAGTTCGAGCAGCTTCCGCATCCGGTACCGCAGGGTGTTCGGGTGGATCCGCAGCTCCCGCGCCGCCGCCCGCGGGTCGCCCGGGTGCCGCAGCCACTCGTAGAGCGTCTCGACGTACCCGGCCTTGCCCGATTCGTCGTGCGCGCGCAGGGTGCTCAGCGGGCCGAGGTCGGCGACCCGGGCCGCGGTCGCCGCGGTCGCGCCGCGGTGCAGGGTCAGCGACGTCCAGGCCTCGTCGAAGGCGATCACGCGGTCGGTGAGGATTTCGGCGCGCAGCAGGCCGAGGGCTTCGTCGGCCTGGGCGCGCGACGCCGAGAGGTCGGCGAGGCCGCCGGGGGAGCCCGCCGCCGCGCGCGGGGCTCCGCCGCGCCGGGACGCCGGTTGCGTGGCCAGGGCGTGGCGCAGCTCGGCCCAGCCGCCCGGGCCCGCTCGGTCCGGCACCACGGCGTAGAGCAGGCCGCCGAGCTCGGTCGCCACCGGGCGGCTGCCGATGCCCTGGGAGATCCGTTCGAGCAACGCGAGCCGCAGGCCCTCCGCGTCGCGCCCGTCCCCGCCGGTGACTTCGATGACGACCACTCGGTGCGGCTCGTCGGACAGGTCCAGCTCCGCCATCGCCTTGCGCGGGTTCGCGTGGCCTTCGAGCACCGCGCGCAGCAGTTCGGCCGACGCGCGGCGCTGCGCGTCGGTGTGCGCGCGGCGCCGCAGCAGGTGCAGCGCGACGACCGGGGCGGCGTCGGCGAACGCGGCCGCACGCTCGTCGGACACCGGCCCGGCGACCACCGCCCACATCGACCCGAGCAGCTCACCGCCCATCCGGATCGGCACGATCAGCCGCGGCAGCGTGCCGTCGCGCTGGGCCGGGACGAAGATCGTCTGCCGGCCGCGGGACAGCTCGCGGAACACCCCGCGCGACCGGAACCGCGCGAGGACGTCGTCGGGGATGCGGCGGCCCATGATCGTGGCGACGCGGGCGGGGTCGGTCAGATCCTGGCGGGCGGAGTAGGCGAGCACGCGCGAGTTGGTGTCCTCGATGGTCACCGGCGCGTCGACGACGCTCGCGACGGCATCGGCCAGCCGGAACAGGTCACCGGACCCGGGATCGAGGTCCTCCGACTCGTCGGCCAGGGCGTCCAGGACGGTCCGCAGCAGCCAGACGAGCTGCGCCCACGACGTCGCGGCGTGCACCTGGATCAGCGCGATCGCGCTGGCCTTCGCGGCCCGCTTGACCGCCGGTTTCGCGGCCAGCGGCGGCTTGAGCAGGACGGCGGCCGCGCCCTGTCCGGCGCTTTGCTTCACCAGCTCGGCGGCGTCTTCGGGGCCAGTCGTGGCGACGCCGAGCACGAGGTCGCCGGCGGACAGCGTGAGGGCCCCGCCGGGTTCGGCGATGACGACGTCGGCGACGGCGGGCGAGTCGTCGGGCAGCTGGAGCGCGTGGAGCAGCGTCGGCCCCACCCGGTCGACCACGCTGCGCACCGATACCACGGGAGCATTCTCGCCGAGAAACCCGGCGACGGCTCGGTAGGGTCGCCGGGGTGAGCGAGGCCCGGCAGGGCGTGGAAAGCGGTTGCGACCGCGTGGCGCAGGACGCATCCGGACGACCCGCGCTCGCGCTCCCCGGATGTCACTGGCACGGCGGAACCGTCCTTTCCGGACGCCGGCTTCGACGCCGTGACGGCCTGCCGGGGCGGTGGCGGGCGGTCGTACCACCCCGGCAGGCGTTCAGGGGGAATCGCTCACGGCGCTCCCGGGATTTCTCCGAATGCCGAACCCTCCGATCGATTCCGGGTCCGGGAAGGCGCCGACTCTATTTCATCCCGGCGCGCGGAAAGGGTGCGGTGGCAGGCTGGTCCGGACGTGACGTGGCGGAATGGCAAAAGATGATCGACGAGGGCAAGGCGATTCTGATCGCCCGCGCGGTCGTCGACCGGACGACTTCCTTCGGTGAATTCGCCGCCGCGCTGACCCGGCGCACGGGGGTGGCCGGATTCGACTTCACGACCAGTGCCGGCCGCGCGAGCATGGCTTCTACCGGCTCGCCGCGCGCAAAGGCCTGGCGGTGCCCCGCACCCGCGGCGGGCGCCGGCTGTTCTGGGCCCAGCACGTCCGCGAGCTGCACGAACACTTCGCCGGAAGCGGACGGCGGCCCGCGGCCGGCTGATCAGATGCCGGATGGCTTCCGCGCGTCGATGTCCTCGGGC
>NZ_JBSFNC010000286.1:0-3426 GCF_053586895.1 Amycolatopsis sp. NPDC003731
CCGCCTCGTCGCGGTCGAGCATGGACTCTTCGATGTCGAGCCGCTCCAGGACCTTGCGCAGGACGTCGTCGTCGGCGCTGCCGCTGTCGCGGGCCTTGAGGAACTGGTCGCGCTCGACCTCCAGGAGCTCCAGCCGCAGCCGCCGGTAGGCGTCGCTCGGCGTCTCGGCCAGCGCGCTCTGCCGGCCGAGCTGCTCCCACGCCGAGTCGGCGCGGTGCTGCAGCCGGTCGCGCAGGCGCTGGATGATCTCCGGCGGGTCGTCGTCGGTCCGGATCTCCTCGAGCTTGGCCAGCGCCGCGCGGGTCATGTCGTGCAGGACGGCCGCCTCCTGCAGGGCGTCCTCGGCGGGGTCCGGCCGCGGCAGCCGCAGCCGCCGGATCAACGGCGGCAGCGTCATGCCCTGCACGGCCAGCGTGCCGGCCACGACGACGAACGCCGCGAGCACCAGCACGGCCCGCTGCGGGGTGTCCGCGGGCAGCACGAACGCGGCCGCGAGGGTCACCACCCCGCGCATGCCGGCCCAGGCGATGACGGCGGAGTAGCGCCACGGCCAGATCTTCGCCCTGACCTTCCCCGGCAGCAGGCGCCGTTCGACGCGCTTCACCGTGCCGATCCCGGCCATCCACAGCACGCGGGTGAGGATGGTCGCGGCGAGCACGGCGACGCAGATCCAGGTCAGCGTCATCAGCGACAGCCCGCTCTCACCGACCTCGGCGAGGATCCGCCGCAGCTGCAGGCCGATCAGCAGGAAGACCAGGTTCTCCAGCAGGAACTGGATGGTCTGCCAGTTCAGCCGGGACGCCAGCCGGGTGGAGCCGGAGAGGATCTGCGGTGCCTTGTGCCCCAGGATGAGCCCGGCGATGACGACGGCGAGCACGCCGGAGCCGTGGATCGCCTCGGCCGGGATGTAGGCGATGAAGGGGACGGCGAACGACAGCGCGGTGTCGAGCACCGGCTCGTTCAGCCGGGCCCGGATGAACGCGGCCGCGAACCCGACGACCAGCCCGACCACGGCCCCGCCGATGGCCGCGCGGAAGAAGTCGGCGCCGACCTGCCAGAGGCTGACCGAGCCGGCCAGCGCGGCGATGGCGGTGCGGAGGGCGACCAGCGCGGCGGCGTCGTTGAACAGGCTCTCGCCTTCGAGGAGCCGGATCAGCTTGCGGGGCATGCCGACCCGCCGGGCGACGACGCTGGCGGCGACCGCGTCCGGCGGTGCGACGACGGCGCCGAGCGCGATGCCGCCGGCCAGCGGGAGCCCGGGAATCACCGCCCAGGCGACCACGCCGACGCCGAGCGCGGTGAACACCACGAGCCCGACCGACATCAGCCCGATCGCCCCGCGGTTCTTCCGGAAGTCGACCAGCGACGTCTGGATGGCCGCCGAGTACAGCAGCGGGGGGAGCAGGCCGAGCAGGACGACCTCGGGGTCGAGGTGGACCTCGGGCACGCCGGGGACGTACGAGCCGGCGACGCCGACGACGATCAGGCACAGCGGGGCGGACCAGTCCAGCCGCCGCGCCACCGCGCTGACGACGAGGACGGTCACGACCAGCGCCACTATCTCTGCCGCTATGTGCACGGGGTAATCATTACCCGCCCGCCGCGGCGGGTGTCACCTGGCCAGCTCGGGAAGCACTTCGGCGACCAGCTGGGTGTCCATGTACTCGGTGATCTCGCGGATCCGGCCGTCCTCGACGCGGAAGACGAAGCAGTACTTGTTGTCGTAGCGCGCCCCGGCCTTCGTCGCGACGCTGCCCTGCGTTTCGACCACGACGACGTCGTCCTCGGCGACGAACCGGCTCGCGGTGCTGGTGTAGGTGCCCTCGAACTGCGCGCCGAGCGGGCCGAGCAGGTCGCGGCGGACCGAGTCCTTGCCGCGGAAGGTGCCGGACCAGCTGTTGTGCCCGCCGACCGTCCAGGTGACGTCGTCGGCCATCGCGGCGAGCAGCGGCCGGATGTCGCCGGTCGCCCAGGCGTCGAACGCCGTCTTCAGGAGCTGCTTGTTCTCGGACGCGGTCATGGGCTCAGTCAACACGCTGGAGCGCACTCCAGCGCAAGCTTTTAGGCTGGGCCCGTGACGACAGCGGAGATCGCGGCCGGTGTCCTGCGCGGGTCCGAACGGGACGGCGTGCGGACGTTCCTCGGCGTCCCGTACGCCGAGCCGCCGGTGGGGGAGCTGCGGTTCCGGGCGCCCCGGCCGGTCCCGCACTGGGCCGGTGAACGCGACGCGACGAAGTGGGCACCCCGCGCGCCGCAGCCCGAACTGACCGGGCGCGGCTTCACCGGCGACGAGGACTGCCTCTACCTGAATGTTTACGCGCCCGCGGCACCCGGCTCGTACCCGGTGCTCGTGTGGATCCACGGCGGCGGTGGCGTGCTGGGCGGGCCGCACCAGTTCGACGCCTCCGCGTACGCGCGCGCCGGCGTGGTGGTGGTGACCGTCGCCTACCGGCTCGGCGTGCTCGGGATGCTGCACCTGCCCGGCGTCGCCGACTCGAACCTGTCCCTGCGCGACCAGGTCGCGGCGCTCGAATGGGTGCGGGACGAGATCGGCGCGTTCGGCGGCGACCCGGGCCGGGTCACGCTGGCCGGGCAGTCCAACGGCGGCCGCACGGTCGGGACGCTGCTGGCCGTGCCCGCCACGCGCGGGCTCGTCCACCAGGCGATCGTGCAGAGCGGCACCGGCGTCGGCTCGGTCGTCCACACGCCGGACGAAGGCGCGGCGGTCGCTGCGGCGGTCCTGGCGGAGCTGAACGCGTCGCCGGATGACTTGGCGACGCTGCCGGTGACCCGGATCCTCGAGGCGCAGCAACGGGTTTCGGCGGCGTCGGGCACCAAGGTGACCTACCGCGTGGTGGTCGGCGACGAGCTGCTCCCGCACCGGCCGTCCGACGGCGCCCGTGAGGTCCCGCTGCTCATCGGGACGACGGCCGACGAGGAGGACCTGTTCAGCTGGCTGCAATCGGGCGGCGCGAAGCTGCTGGGCGTCGGCTCGACGATGCTGGACGCCCCCGCGGTCGAGAAAGCCGTCGCGGCGTATAACGCCCTATTCGACTGGCCCCCGGACCAGATCCGCAACCGCGCGCTGACGGCGGGGGACTGGTGGATCCCGGCGATCCGCTTCGCCGAGAAGCAGCCGGACGCCTGGATGTACCGGCTCGACTGGCGGATCGCCCCGCGCGGCCGCGGCCTCGGGGCGGCGCACGGGCTCGACCTGCCGCTGGTGTTCGACGACATCCGCAACCGCAACTGGCGGTTCCTCTTCGCCGGCCGGCCGTTCCCGGCGGAGCGGATGCAGGCGGTGGCGACGGAGATGTTCGGGGCCTGGGTCCGGTTCGTGAGCACCGGGGACCCGGGCTGGCCGCGGTACACGACGGCGGACCGCGTGACGCGGCTCTTCGACGACGTCTCGACGACGGTCAGCGA
>NZ_JBSFNC010000287.1:0-3418 GCF_053586895.1 Amycolatopsis sp. NPDC003731
ACACAACCACGACAAACATCTCTCTTTTTTTTTTTGGGGTGTTGTATTTTGTGCGCGGGCCCCCCCCCGGCGGGGGCGCCGCCCCCGCCCCCCCCCCCCCCGCCAGGCCGTTCGGCTGTCCCGCGGAGAGGGCCGGCACCACGGCCGGGGAAATGGCCGCGAGCACGATTCCGGCCCGGGAAGTTTCCGGCGCCGTGCCGGTGAAAAACGAACCGACGTCTCCAGTGGTCACGTAAATCGTGAGCGCGAAGAAGGAAATTGCGATCGCCTTCGAGGGCGGGCGTTCCCGCGCTCCCGGATCACGACCGCGCCTCGGTCAGGACCCCGACCGTGCCGCCTGGAAAGTAAAGGGTCCTCCGGCTCCGAGGGGGAGGGAGAGCCGAAGGACCCCGTTAGTGTTAGCACATCGCCAAGCCGCTGTACACAGCTGCATACACGATCGTGTGACCACCTTGACGAATCCCGAACGCCGCGAAGGCCTTCCCGGCCGGCTCACACCCGGCCGGGAAGGCCTTCGCGGTTCCTGACGGGAGGCTCAGGAAGCTCGGCGCAGCAACGGCTTCCGCGGCGCGGTGGCACAGCCGCAGCCGCCGCCGACGCCCTGGCAGTCGACGATCAGGGCGTGGCGCACGCGGTCACCGTCCGCACAGGCCGGTTCGGTGCACTCGGCGAACCCGCCTTCCGGGTGGACCACCAGCGTCCCGTGGCAGTGGTCGATCCCGGCGTCACAGGATGCACACTCCATGTCCGCACCGCCTTTCCGCGCTCGTGCACCCCAAGGTAGGACCGGGGAGCGCGCGGGCGCGGGAGCCGGGCGGCGTGTCGGCACAACCACCCGTCCGAGCGCACTCAGGCGGACTTCGGTGCCCGCTTCCGGGTGGCCGGCTTCTTCTTCGCCGGCTTCTCGTCCTCATCGGACGCTGCGGGAGCTTCGGACACTTCGGACGCCGCGGCGGCCTCCGAAGAGGACTTTCGCGACTTCTTCGCGGCGTCCACACTGGCCTGCAGCGCCGCCATCAGGTCGACGACCTCGGCCTTGGCGGTGACGGCGGCGGGCTTGGTCGTCTCGTCCCCCGCGACCTTGGCCTCGATCATCTCCTCGAGGGCCTCGCGGTAGTGGTCGTGGTACTTCTCCGGCTCGAACACCGGCTCGGCCAGCGAATCGATCAGCGACCCGGCCATCGTGACCTCCTGCGGCCGGATCTGCGGCGGGTCGTCGCGCAGGAACGGGAAGTCGGGCTCGCGGACCTCGTCCGGCCACAGCATCGTGGTCATCACCAGCACGTCGGCGTGCACGCGCAGCACCGCCATGCTCTCCCGCTGCCGGACCGCGACCTTCGCGATGGCCACCTGGCTCGACTTGTGCAGCGCGTCCCGCAGCACGACGTACGGCTTCACCGCGTTCTTCTGCGGCTCGAGGTAGTACGTCCGGTCGTACTGGATCGGGTCGATCGACTCCAGCGGCACGAACTCCAGCACGTCGATCGTGCGCTGGGTGGCCAGCGGCAGCTCGGCCATCTCGGCGTCGGTGATCACCACCATCTCGCCGTCGGGCAGCTCGTAGCCCTTCGCGATTTCGGCGTACGGCACTTCCTGGCCGTCGATCGTGCAGAACCGCTTGTACTGGATGCGGCCGCCGTCGGCTTCGTGCACCTGGCGCAGGGAGACGTTCTTGTTCTCGGTGGCCGCGTACATCTGGATCGGGATGCTGACCAGCCCGAACGACACCGAGCCCTTCCACATCGCCCGCATGCCACGCACCTCCGATGAACCACGCTGTCGTCTTCACGCAACGTGACCACGGTAGCCGGAATCGACCCGGGGCGACAGTCCGATCTAGACCTCTGCCAGGTACTTCTCCCAGAGCGCCGGGTCCATGAACCAGTGCTGGAAGTCCGCCGGGTCGGTGAATCCGTTGGCGAACCGCCGCGCGACCGCGGGGTTCTGGCCCGCCACCCCGAGGATCTGGAGGACGTGCGGGGGCGGCGGCAGGAGGAGCGCGTTGGTCCATTCGGTCACGTGCCGGGCGTACTCCCAGTAGCGCTCGAACGTGGCTTCCATCCAGGCCGCGTCGAACGGCCGGTCGCCGTGGGAGACGATCGCGTCGAGGTAGGTCGCCGCGCAGTGGCTCGCGTTGTTCGAGCCCTGCCCGGTGATCGGGTCGTTCGCCACGACGACGTCGGCCATGCCCAGCACGATCGCCCCACCGGGCAGGGTGCCGACCGGGTGGCGGACCACCGGCGGGTAGCCGCCCGCCAGGGTCGCCTTCGAGTCGGTCAGCTCGGCGTCGCGGCAGCGCTCGTACTCCCACGGCACGAACTGCCGCATGAGGTCGAGCACGCGCCGGAAGTGCTCGTCCGGGCCCGGGTGGTCGCCGAAGCAGTCCAGCGGCCCGCCGGGCACGCCTTCGAAGAACAGGATGTCGCAGTTCCCGCTCAGCGTGTACGCCGGGATCATGAACAGCTCCCCGACGCCGGGGACGATGTTGAACCGCACCCCCATCTTGTCCGGGTGCTCCGGCCGCCGGCCCACGCCGTGGGCGTAGACCAGCGACAACGCGCGCATCGGCCGCGTGTACGGCGAGCGCTCGGGCACCCGGTCGAACAGCTGGACCAGCTCGCCCTTGCCGGCCGAGATGACCACCAGGTCGTAGAGCCGGGCCAGCGCGTCCAGTTCGGACGTCATCACGCCGTGGATGACGAGCTTGCCGCCGCGGTCCTCGAACAGCTCGAGCCAGCCGGCCATCTTGACCCGCTGGTCCACCGACTGCGCGGGGTGGTCGAGCTCGGCGAACCAGTCGAGCGCGCGGCCGCCGTCGGGCGCGGCCACCGAGACGCCGAGGCCTTCGACGTTGACCGTCTCGGCCTCCCACAGGTTGATCCCGAGGTCGCGTTCGTGCTGCAGGGCGTCGTGGAACATGCACTGCGTCGACATCACCCGCCCGTTCCGGATCTCCTCCGGCGTCCGTGCGGACATCACGGTGACGTCGTAGTCCTTCGCCTGCAGCCCGAGGGCCAGCTGCAGGCCGGACTGCCCGGCACCCACGACCAGGACCTTGCGCATGGAGCTCGTTCTCCTTCTCAGGCGTGCGGGGCGCTGCCGGCGAGCTCGCGGCCCGCCGGACCGGAGAGCACCGCCAGCGACAGCGTGTGGCCGACCAGTTCGGTCAGGGTGGCGATGGTGGACGCGCGGTCGCGGGCGTCGCAGGTGACCAGCGGGACGGCCGGGTCGAGCGCGAGGGCGTCGCGCACCTCGTCGAGGTCGTGCACCGGCTTGCCCTCGAACTGGTTGACCGCCACCACGAACGGCAGCTCCGAGTCGTTCTCGAAGTAGTTGATCGCCGCGAACGACTCGTCGATCCGGCTGGTGTCGACCAGCACGACCGCGCCGAGCGCGCCGCGGCTCAGGTCGTCCCAGA
>NZ_JBSFNC010000288.1:0-3413 GCF_053586895.1 Amycolatopsis sp. NPDC003731
GTTGTCCACAGCTGCCCGATCCGGGTCTGGTGAGCCCCGGCCACCCGCTGGCATCGTCGAAGACACGCACCGTGATCACCGGGACCGCCCCGGTGACGGCTGCGCACCGACGAGGGGGCGAACACGATGACGGGCACCGACGAGCTCGCGAGACACCGCCGCGACCTGGGCGCCTGGGGCGAGGACATCGCCCTCGGCTACCTCCGGGAACGCGGCCTCGTCCTGCTGGCTCGCAACTGGCGCTGCCGCGAAGGCGAGCTGGACCTCGTCTTCACCGACCGCACCCGCGTCATCGTGTGCGAGGTGAAAACCCGCTCCGGCACCGAATTCGGCCTGCCGACGGAGACGGTCACGGAGGAGAAGGCAGGCCGCGTCCGCCGGGCGGCCCAACGCTGGCTCCGCGAGTTCCGCCTCGGCTGGTGCCCCGTCCGCTACGACGTGATCACCGTCCTGGCGGAGCCGGGCACCCGCCCGCGGCTGCAGCACATCGAGGCGGCGTTCTGATGCCCATCGCCAAGGCGTGGTCGGCCGGTCTTGTCGGGATCAACGGCCGGGTGATCGAAATCGAAGCCGACCTCGGCGGCGGGCTGAGCCGGATCACGCTCGTCGGCCTGCCCGACGCGGGGCTGCGCGAGGCGAAGGACCGCGTCCGGTCCGCCGTCCGCAATTCCGGGCAGCCCTGGCCCGACGGCAAGGTCACGCTCGGCCTGTCCCCGGCGAACCTGCCCAAGATGGGGTCGGCCTTCGACCTCGGCATCGCGGCAGCCGTGCTCGCGGCGTCCGGTGCGGTCCCGGCCACCCGGCTGCTCGGCACGGTCCTGCTCGGCGAACTGGCCCTGGACGGCCGCATCCGCGCGGTCCGTGGCATCCTCCCGGGCCTCCTGGCGGCCCGGGAGGCCGGATACGGGCGAGCCGTGGTGCCGACGGACTCCCTCGTCGAGGCGGCGCTCGTGGACGGCATGGACGTCGCGGGCGCGCCCCATCTGCGGGACTTCGTGGCCTGGCTGAAGCGCGAAGCCGAGCTGGCCCACCCGGAGCCGCCCGGGCCGGTGACTCCGCCGGAAGTGCCGGACCTCGCGGACGTCGTCGGCCAGCCGGAGGCCCGCTGGGCACTGGAGGTCGCCGCGGCGGGCGGGCACCACCTTCTCCTGACCGGGCCGCCGGGCGTGGGCAAAACGATGCTGGCGAAGCGCCTGCCGGGCCTCCTCCCGCACCTGACACCGGAGGAGTCGTTGGAGGTCACCGCGGTCCACTCGGTCGACGGCTCGCTGTCGAAGTCCTCGCCGTTGGTCACGGTTCCGCCGTTCGTCGCCCCACACTATTCGATCTCGGTGCCGGCCCTGATCGGCGGCGGCAGCGGAGTCGCCTGCCCGGGTGCGATCAGCCGGGCCCATCGCGGCGTCCTGTTCCTGGACGAGGTCTGCGAGTTCGGCGGCCAGTGCCTCGAATCGCTCCGGACGGTCCTCGAAGAAGGCGAGGTGCGCATTTCCCGCGTCAAGGGCTCGGTCACCTACCCCGCGCGGTTCCAGCTGGTCCTCGCGACCAACCCGTGTGCGTGCGCGCCGCCGAAGGACGCAGACTGCGTCTGCTCGCCGAACGCCCGCCGCCGCTACCTCGCCAAGCTTTCCGGCCCGCTCCTCGACCGCGTCGACCTGAGGGTCAGGCTGCGCCCCCTGAGCGCGATCAGCGCGCACGACGCCAGCGCGGCAGAGCCATCGGAAGCCGTGCGCGAACGCGTTCTCGCGGCCCGCGAGCGAGCAGCCCAACGCTGGAGCGAACACGGCTGGCTGTCGAACTCGGAGGTACCGGGACCGGCGCTGCGCCGCGAGTTCGCCCTGCCGCCGAACGCCACGGCGGTCCTGGACCGAGCCATGGATCGAGGAGCCCTGAGCGGCCGCGGAGCCGACCGTTGCTTGCGAATCGCCTGGACCCTGGCCGACCTGGACGGCGAACCCCGCCCGGGCGCCGAACAGGTCGGAGCGGCCCTGGCCTTCCGAGAGCGGGTGGCGGCATGAGCGGGGCTTACCTGCTGCAGGCGGCCAAGCCACCGGTACCTGCCATCCTGGCCGCGCACGTGCTCTCGGCTTTCCGAGAGCAGTGGCCACCAGCGCCCGGTGGCGCCACCGCTCACCACGAGCCGACACGGATATCGCCTGCGGGCAAGCGAGTGCCCGAGCCACCAGCGCTCACCGTGGCCGCCTTCGCCAGGGGGCGCGTCCTCGTGGCTTGCCGGGATCGAGCGGTCGAGCGTCTGACAGCCGCCCTCGCCGCGGCTTGTCCGCTGTCACCTTTCCCTCCAGGGGGAGGCCTGGGCGCCGACGAGCTGCGGTGGGCGCGGGCGTACCTGCCGCCCGTGGCCCGGCCACTGGCCCCTGCCGTGGTCGCCCTTGCCGCCGCCGGCTTGCTGTCGGCTTTTTCAACGGCCGAAAGCAAGCGGGCCGATGAGTCGCGCCGGGCGCGGGCGTACCTGCGGCTGATGCTCGAGCCACCGTCGACCGCCGTGGCTGCCCTCGTTGCTCGGCATGAGCTGGTTATTTCCCGGAACCAGACAGTCAAGCCGCTGGCGGTGCCCGGGTCGGCTTTCGTCGTTGAGCGCGGGCTGGTCGCCTTTCAGGCGGTCGAGTCCGGCAATGCGTTCAGCGAAGGTCGCGTGCCGATGCCGGCAGTTCGAGAGCGGGTGGCGGCATGAGCGCCGACGAGTTGCGGCAGGCCCGCGCCTACCTGCTGCGGGTGGCCGAGCCACCGGCGCCCGCCGTCGTCGCCTTCGTTGGCGCGCACGGGCCGATAGCGGCAGCCGCGCGTATCCGGCGTGGCGACTGCCCGGACGAAGTGCTCAAGGTGACCGAGGCACGAAGCGGCTACGACCTCGTCAGCCAGGACTTCGCCCGAGCCGCCGAGGCCGGCGCTCGCCTGGTCGTGCCCGAGGACGACGAATGGCCCGCCTGGCCGCTGCACGCCATCGATGTCGCGGCTCAGTGTGGCGTCGCCGAAGCCGTGCAGCCACTGGCCCTGTGGGTTGTCGGCGACGTTGCGCTCGGCACCGCCGCCGATCGGGCCGTGGCCATTGTCGGTGCTCGCGCCGCGACCGACTACGGCGAACACCACGCCGCCGAGTTCGCGTACGGGCTGGCCGGCCGGAACGTGCCCGTGTTCTCCGGGGCCGCCTACGGCATCGACGGGGCAGCGCACCGCGGTGCGCTCGCCGCCGAAGGCATCACCGCGGCCGTGCTGGGATGCGCCGTCGACGCCGGCTATCCGGCCGGGCACGTCGGGATGCTGAAACGGGTCGTCCGCTCCGGTGGCGCGGTGATCAGCGAATACCCGCCCGGCACTCCGCCGGCGCGGCACCGCTCTGTTGACTGCACCAAGTCTGAGACCGGAATGATCTTCGGTCGTGAGCGAGAGGCTTGGTG
>NZ_JBSFNC010000289.1:0-3384 GCF_053586895.1 Amycolatopsis sp. NPDC003731
GTTCTCGTGCGGGTAGCCCAGCCGGCTGCTCCGTTTCGTGTAGCGGGATGGTCACCCGCTGTACTAATCGCCGCATCCGGCCCCGGTGTTTCAGCCGAATGAGTCATTCGCGACCTTCGGGGAGCCGGCCCCGGCCGACATCCGCAACTCAGCGCGGGAGCCGCCTCGTCAACCGGAGTTGACGGCCTCCGAATGTCAACGTAGGTTGACAAGCATGACGGAAGCGACGGATTTGGCCGCCCGGGCGGGTGATCGCGATCCCCGGGTGGGGCTGCGCGCGGTCGCCGCGCTCCGGCGGCTGCTGGAACAACTGGAGGCCGTGCAGGTGCGCAGTGCGCGGGTGCACGGCTGGTCGTGGCAGGAGATCGCCGCCGAGCTGGGGGTCAGCCGGCAGGCCGTGCACAAGAAGTACGGGAGGCACTGATGTTCGAGAGGTTCACGGCCGACGCGCGGATGGCGGTCGTCGAAGCGCAGATCGTGGCGCGGGAGTCCGGCTCGGTCGAGATCGGGCCCGCCCACCTGCTCGCCGGGCTGGTGAAGACCGGCGCCCAGGTGCTCGCCGACCTTGGCGTGTCCACTGAGGACATCGCGGCCGAGCTGGCCCGCACCCGGCGCCGCGGCGGTGTGAGCGACGCCGACGCCGAGGCGCTCACCGAGTTCGGTATCGACGTCGAGCAGATCGTCGAGCGCGTCGAGCAGACGCACGGCGAAGGGGCACTGGCCGGGCGGCTCGGCCCGGCCAAGCGCGGGCACATCCCGTTCACCGCACAATCGAAGAAGACCCTCGAACTGAGCCTCAAGGAAGCCGTCCGGCTGGGCGACAAGCACCTCGGCCAGGAGCACATCCTGCTCGCGCTGGCCCAGCAGCGCGGCACCGACGACGTCCTCGCCCGGCGCGGCGCGGACTACCTGACGCTGCGCCGGGCCGTGCAGCAGCGCAAAGCCGGTTAGCTCTCGCGCCAGGTCGTCCTGGGCAGAAGCGCCTGGGTGAGCGGGCCGATCGCGAGCGCATAGAGGACGGTGCCGACGCCGACGGTCCCGCCGAGCAGGAAACCGGCCGCCACCACGGTCACCTCGATGCCGGTGCGCACCAGCCGGATCGGCCAGCCGGTGCGGCCGGCGAGCCCGGTCATCAGGCCGTCGCGGGGGCCCGGCCCCAGCCGGGCGCCGACGTAGGTGGCGGTCGCGACCCCGTTGAGCACCACTCCGCCGACCAGCAGCGCGATTTGCCACGCCAGCTCGTGCTGGTCGGGGAGGAACGCGCGGACGACGTCGACCACGACCGAGATGATCACGACGTTCGCGATGGTGCCGATGCCGGGCCGCTGGCGCAGCGGGATCCACAGCAGCAGCACGGCCACCGAGATGAGGCCGGTGACGGTGCCGAACGTCAGGTCGGTGTGCTTCATCACGCCTTCGGCCAGCACGCTCCACGGCTCGAGCCCGAGGCCGGCACGGGTGACGAGGGCGACGCTGGCGCCGTAGAGCGTGAGGCCGGCGAGCAGCTGCACGCTGCGGCGGACGGGGTTGCGGGAGATCCGGACGGGCCGGAGGTCGATCTGAGCCACGACATGACTATCGCCGGAAAGTGGTCTGGCAAACCATAGCCAATTCCGGGATATTGGCCTTATGGAAGCTGTGCTCCCGGTAGGTGGACGTATTTCCGGCCCGCGATTGGCCGTCATGCTGGGCTCGTGGCGGCAAGGTGGCTCCCGTCAGGGGGCCGCCGACCTCGCGGCGGCCATCGAGCTGCAGGTGCTCGACGGCCAGCTCCCGCTGGGCACCCGGCTGCCCGCCGAGCGCGAGCTGGCCGACGCGCTCGGCGCCAGCCGGACGCTGATCGGCGCGGCACTGGACCGGTTGCGGGAGAGCGGGCTGGTCGCGAGCCGCCGCGGCGCGGGCTCGTGGGTCGCCGCGCCCGGGCGGCGGCGCCGCGGTCCGCTCGCGCCGGCGGGTGACGGCTCGATCGACTTCACCCACGCGTCCTCTCCCGCCGTTCCGGGCATGGCCGCGGCGGTCGACGCGGCACGCGTCCGGCTCGCCGACCACCTGGGCGACCACGGCTACCAGGAGCGCGGCCTGCCCGCCCTGCGCGAGCGGATCGCGCGGCGCTACACCGAGCGCGGCCTGCCGACGACGCCCGCCCAGGTCATGGTCACCAACGGCGCGCACCACGCGTTCGTGCTGGTCCTGCGGATGCTCGCCGGGCCCGGTGACCGCGTGCTGGTCGAGCAGCCGACGTACCCGAACGCCCTGGAGGCGATCCGCGCCGCGCACGCCATCCCGGTGCCGGTCGCGCTCGATCCGAGCGGCGAGCGCGGCTGGGACATCGCCGGCATCGACGCGGCCCTGCGCCAGGCGTCCCCGCGGTTCGCCTACCTCGTCGTCGACTTCCAGAACCCGACCGGCCTGCGCCTGGACACCGACGGCCGCTCCCGGCTCGGGGCCGTGCTGGCCCGCGCCCGGACCCCGGTCGTGGTGGACGAAACGCTCGTCGAGCTGGACCTGGAGGACGATCCGCGGCACGGACCGCCGCCGCTGGCCGCGTTCGCCGGTGACCTGGCGATCTGCGTCGGTTCGGCGTCCAAGACGCACTGGGGCGGACTGCGGCTCGGCTGGATCCGCGCGTCGGAGGACCTGCTCGGCCGCCTGGTTTCGGCGCGCTACGCGGTCGATCTCGGGTCGCCGGTGTTCGAGCAGCTCGTGCTGACCGAGCTGATGGCCGACGAAACCCTGCTGCACCGCCGGCGTGAGGAGCTGCACGGCTACCGCGACGCGCTGGCCGGCGCGGTGCACCGGCACCTCGCGGACTGGACGTTCACGCTGCCGGCGGGCGGCCTGTCGCTGTGGTGCCGGATGCCGGAGCCGGTGAGCTCGCGCCTGGCGGTGGCGGCGGCGAGTCACGGCGTCCAGGTGGCGCCAGGTTCGCGCTTCGGCGTCCACGGCGGGCTGGAACGCTGGATCCGGCTGCCGTTTTCGCTGCCACCGGACCGGATCGACGAGGCGGTCCGGCGGCTGAGCGCGGCCGAAGCGTCCGTCCGCGGCACCCCGGCGTCCTTGGACGCACCCATCGCATGACGGAACCGGTGCGCTGGATGCGAGCCTGCTCCCAGGGATGGGCGGCGTTCATGTGCATCCAGCGCACCGGTTCGTCGTTCCACACACCCGCTCACGGACGTGACCCCGTTCGCGGGTACCGCGGCTTCCCGGCACAGCCCCTCGACGTGCCGGGAAGCCGGCGGCTCAAGTGCGCTCGCGGTACTGCGAGTCCTCGCTCGGCGCGGTGAGCAAGGGCTCCCGGAGCGCACCCGGTGTGGGTCCCGGCGCCGCGGGGGCACGTCGGCCAGCTGCCGGGTCAGCGCGGGCAGCTGCGCGGTGTCCCGC
>NZ_JBSFNC010000290.1:0-3364 GCF_053586895.1 Amycolatopsis sp. NPDC003731
CGGGCCCCTTGTTCCGAGCGGCCCTCCAGCTCTGGTCCGTGGCGGCAACCGACGAGGCCCTGCGTGCCGTGCTGGTCCCACTGGAGGCCCGGGTCGGCCGCGAGGCGCACCGGGTGACGGTCGAGCTGCTCGGCGTCGACGAGTCCCGGCCGGGGGTGCGGGAACTGGTCCAGGCCACGCTGGACCTGGCCCGCGGGCTCGGCCTGGCCAACCTGCTGACGGACGACAAGCGCAGGCGACGCCAGATCGTCAGCGAGTGGGCAAGAACGCTGGAGCTACGCCTGAGCGAGAGCTGACCACAACGACAAAGGAGCGGCGAGGTCATCCCGTCGCCTGAGGCCGCAAAAATCGCTTTGAGCCGGGCCCGCAACCCAAAGCCCAAGCCAAGCGGCCATGACAAAGCTTGCGGGCCCGGCTCAAAGTGATAGGCCTCAATCAGGCGACGGGATGACCTCCCGCGGCCCACCCACCCAGGGCGAGCCGACAACGGGAGCCAGGGTCATCCCAGAGCCTGCCCGTCCGGCGAGGACATCTTTCCCCAAAAAAGCCGCCCCACGAGAAGCCCGGATCGCGTCCATGTCGCGGGCGACCTGGTCGGCGCCGAGGCGACCACGGGCCGCCGGGCAGCCGGCCGCGGACTGCGCGTTCGCGGCCGCGTAGGCGTCGTACGCGCTCTTGGTCAGCGGCCCCGGCACGGGCGCGGGAACCGGCGCCGGGCACGTGACGTCGAGGCCGCGCGGGTCGAACACCACCACGTCGAACCGCGCCGCGAGGTCGGTGAACTGGTCGCGGTAGCCCGGCACGGCGAACAGCGGGATCGACTGCGCGGGACGGTGACGGTCGCGCCGCCGGCCGGGGCGTCCCAGTCAGCGGGCACCTCGATCTCGGTACAGGACAAGCCCTCGTAACAGTCTCGCCACGCCGGTCCGCCGGCGGCCGTGGCGGTGCCGGCTCCGGTCACGAGCAGCGCGACGACCGCCGTCGCCCGCTTGAGCAGTGCTTTCATGCCTCGATTCGAGCAGCCGGCGCGTCTGCCTCGAAACAGACTTTTCCGCCCGGGGAACCTCACCCACACCCCAAACGTCATAGTGCCGTAAGTAACACAATCGGCCCAACGGGCGAATGACCCGTTGTAGTGGCGAAACGAGAAAGGCAGTCCGGTGTCCGGTTCAGGAGTCGAGCTCACCCACCGCGCGATGGCGATGCTGAAGGCGGTGGCCGCGGGTCGTGCGCAGATGTCGTGCAGCTGCGAGCCCGACCTCTTCATCGACGGATTCGCCTGTTGCGATCAGATCACCGCGCACGCCCTCGCCCACGGCGGCTACCTGCGGCCCGCCGTCGAAGGCGGCACCGGGCGGGTGGCCGCCGAGCTGACCGAGGCCGGGCGGGCCGTACTGGAGATCACCGTCGCCGCCTGAGCGTCACGGAGTGTCGCCGCTTCGAACAAGTGTTCGGACTCCCGTCCGTGCCCCTGACCTGGCAGGCTTGTCCCCATGGCGGAGCACCCACGACCGGTGGACGACGAGGCGACGGTCTTCCTCCCGAGCGAGCTGCGGGGCCCGCACTGGCCGACCCGTGACCCCGACGTCTCGCGGCGCGCCTACGACGAGTTCGCCGGCCAGATCGTCGCCCGGCCGCCCGCGTCGCCGGTCAGCGCCGGGCGCGGGGAGGGTGCCGGTTCGTCGCTGGCCCGCTCCAGCGGCCGGATGGCGGTCGCCTCCGCCGTCAGCCGGGTCACCGGGTTCGTCGCGAAGCTGCTGCTCGCCGCCGTGGTCGGGGCCGGCGTCGTCAACGACTCCTTCACCGTCGCGAACACCCTGCCCAACATCGTCTTCGAACTGCTCTTCGGCGGCGTCCTCGCCAGCGTGGTGGTGCCGCTGCTGGTCCGCTCGCACGACGACCCCGACGGTGGCCGCGCCTACACCCAGCGGCTCATCACGATGGCGCTCGTGCTGCTCGCCGTCGGCACGGCCGTCGCGGTCGCGATCGCCCCGCTGTTCACCGCGCTCTACGTCGACAAATCGTCCCCGACGGCCAATCCGGCGCTGACCACCGCGCTGGCGTACCTGCTGCTGCCGCAGATCCTCTTCTACGGCCTCTTCGCGCTGCTCTCGGCGATCCTCAACGCGCAGAACGTCTTCGGCCCGCCGGCCTGGGCGCCGGTGCTGAACAACGTCGTCGTCACCGGCACGCTCGTCGTGTTCGCCTTCGTGCCGGGGGAGCTGACCCTCGACCCGGTCCACATGAGCGATCCCAAGCTGCTCGTGCTCGGCCTCGGCACCACGCTCGGCATCGTCGCGCAGGCCGTGGTGCTCATCCCGGCGTTGCTGCGCACCGGCTTCCGGTTCCGCTGGCGCTGGGGCTTCGACCCGCGGATCAAGGAGTTCGGCGGGCTCGCCGCGTGGATCCTCGGCTACGTCGTGGTCAGCCACGTCGGGTTCGTGATCACGACGAGGGTGCTGACCGGCGGCAACAGCGGCGGCGTCACGGCCTACAGCTACGCGTCCCTGCTCTTCCAGTTGCCGTACGGCATCCTCGGCGTCTCGCTGCTGACGGCGCTGATGCCGCGGATGAGCCGCGCGGCCGCGGACGGCGACACGGTCTCGCTCGTCGGCGACCTCTCGCTCGCGTCCCGCATGTCGACGGTGCTGTTCGTGCCGATTTCGGCGGTGCTGGCGGTGGTCGGAACCCCGATCGGCATCGCGATCTTCACCTGGGGCCGCGGCACCCTCGACGACGCCGAGCGGCTCGGCCAGACCCTGGCCGTCTCGGCGGTCGGGCTGCTCCCGTTCGCGCTGGTCATGCTGCAGCTGCGGGTGTTCTACGCGATGAAGGACGCCCGCACGCCCACGCTGATCATGCTCGTGATGACGGCGGTGAAGATCCCCCTCCTGCTGCTGTGCCGTGGCCTGCTCGACGGCGAGCACGTGGTGTACGGCGTCATGCTGGTCAACGGCGCCGGCTTCGTGGTCGGGGCGGTCCTCGGCCAGGTGTGGCTGTGGGTGCGGCTCGGGCACCTGCGCAGCAAGCGGTCGCTGCGGGTCGGGCTGATCACGCTTTCGGTGAGCGGGCTCGGGGTGGTGGCCGCGGTACTGGCGGGGCACGCGGTGCCGGCGTCGTTGGGCGTGATCCCGGGAGCGTGGGTGAAGCTGCCGGTGCAGGGGCTGCTGGGGATGGCGGTGCCGTTCGGGTTGCTGGCGTTGCTGAAGCTGCCGGAGTTCACGCCGGTGACCCGGCGGGTGGCGGGGTTGCGGCGGCGGTTCGCGGCTCGGTGAGGGGGCGGCGGCTCGGGGCGCCGGAGGAGGACAGCGAGAACACCGCCACGCTGCCGCCGGTGTAGTTGGCGCACAACAGGAACCGGCCG
>NZ_JBSFNC010000291.1:0-3219 GCF_053586895.1 Amycolatopsis sp. NPDC003731
CCTGAACTGAGGCCTATCACTTTGAGCCGGGCCCGCAAGCCCGCGTAGTCGGCCCGCTCTGCGCTGTGGGTTGCGGGCCCGGCTCAAAGCGATTTTCACGGCCTCAGGCGACGGGATGACCACCCAGCTCCTCCGATTGCGAGCGCGCCGCGCTCTACCTGCGGATCAGCTCCTCCGCCACCCACTTCGCCACTTCTTCGGGGTATGGACTCCCCAGTCCCAGCACCACATGTTCGAAGCCCGCCTCTGCGGCCTCGGCTATCTTTCCGCGGGTCACCTCCGGTCGGTTGTACTCCACTGGCAGGAAGATCGATCGCGTTATCTCCGCCGGGTCGCGGCCGATCTCCCTGCAGTACCTGTCCAGCAAACGACTGCGGCCTGCCAGATCCTCGATGTCGCCGCCGCCCGGGATGTTCCACAGGTTTGCGTGCTCGGCCACCACTCGCAGGGTTGCGCCGGCCCGGCCGCCGATCATGATCGGGGGGTGTGGTTTCTGCACCGGCTTCGGGTTTCCGAATGCTCCCGTCAACGACACGTGCTTGCCCGTGAAGTCGAACGGTTCCGGTGATGTCCACAAGCGGCGGATCACCGTGCACGCCTCCGCCAGGGCCGCCACCGCGTCCTCCTGGCTGTGGTAGGGCAAGCCGTGTGCGTCGTACTCTCGCCGCGCCAGTGGGTGGCTTGGCCGGGAGCCGGCGCCGATGCCGAAGTCGAGCCTTCCGCCCGACACGATGTCGACCGTCGTCGCGATCTTGGCCAGCATTGCCGGTGGGCGGAACCTGTTGCTGGTCACCAGCAGGCCGATGCGCATCCGCGATGTCCGGGCCGCCAGGGCCGACAGCAGGGTCCAGCCCTCGAAGATCGGGCCGGACGGGTCGCCCGCGATCGGCATCAGGTGGTCGAACAGCCACGCGTGCTCGATCTCCGGCACCTGGTCCGCCTCGCGCCACACGCGCAGGATCTCGTCGTACCCCACCTGCATCGGTGCGGTCATGATGCCGAACTTCACCGGCGCCGCCGCAAGGTCGGGTCCAGCAGGGCCGGCGGGGTGTCGAACTTCTCGTCCGGGGCCAGGTCGACGCCGGGCGCGACGATCGAGTCGAGCTCGTCGAGGACGTCGGCCGGCAGCACGGTGTCGGCGGCCGCGAGCTGGGACGTCAGGTGGTCGAGCGTGCGCGGGCCGATCAGTGCGCTCGTCACGCCCGGGTGCGCCGTGACGAAGCCGAGCGCCAGCTGGATCAGGGTGAGGCCGGCGGCGTCGGCCACCTTGACCAGCTTTTCGACGGCGTCGAGCCGGGCCCGGTTGGCCGGGACGTCGAGGTCGAAGCGCTGCGGCAGGACCTTGGCGCGGTTGCCGCTGAACTCCCGGCCCGCGCGGACCGCGCCCGACAGCCAGCCCGAAGCCAGCGGGCTCCACGCCAGCACGCCCATGCCGTACTCCTGGGTCACCGGCAGCACGTGAGCCTCGATGCCGCGCTGCAGGATCGAATAGCTCGGCTGCTCGGTGACGTACCTTCCGAGGTGGTGCTCGCGGGCGGCCCACTGCGCCTGGACGATCCGGTACGCCGGGAACGTCGACGACCCGAAGTACCGGATCTTGCCCGCGCGCTGCAGATCGGTCAGCGCGGAAAGCGCTTCCTCGTCGCTGGTCGTCGGGTCCCAGCGGTGGAGCTGGTAGAGGTCGACGTGGTCGACGCCGAGGCGGCGCAGGCTGTCGTCGAGCGCGGTGACCAGCCAGCGGCGGGAATTGCCGCGGTGGTTGCGCTCCTCGCCGATCGGCATGGTCGCCTTCGTGGCCAGCACGAGGTCGTCGCGGCGGCCGGCGATCGCCTTGCCGACCATCGTCTCCGACTCGCCCTCGCCGTAGAAGTCGGCGGTGTCGATCAGGTTGACGCCCGCCTCGAGGGCGGCGTCGACGATGGCGGTGGCGTCGTCCTGGGTGGTGTTCCCGATGGCGCCGAAGTTCATCGCGCCGAGCGCGAGAGTGCTGACCTGGACACCGGTGCGGCCCAGGGTGCGGTACTGCATGAGAGAGGCCTCCGTGGCAAGATGGAGCAAACGGAACGTTGCTCCGCTAACCATACGGAACACTGCTCCGCTTAGCAAGGAGGATCGGTGGACAAGCCCAAGCGCGCGGATGCCCGGCGCAACGAGAAGGCGTTGCTCGACGCGGCGGCCGCGGTTTTCGTCGCCTCCGGCGTCGACGCGCCGGTCCGCGACATCGCGGCGAAGGCCGGCGTCGGGATGGGCACCATCTACCGGCACTTCCCGACCCGCGCGGACCTGATCATCGCCGTCTTCCGGCACCAGGTGGACGCCTGCATGGAGGCGGCGCCGGCCCTGCTGGCTTCGTGCGAATCGCCGTACGCCGCGCTGGCGCAGTGGATCGACCTGTTCGTCGACTTCCTGGTGACCAAGCACGGGCTCGCCGGGGTGCTCCAGTCCGACAACGCCGGCTTCGAGGCGTTGCACGCTTACTTCCTGGACCGGCTGGTGCCGGCGTGCGGCGAGCTGCTCGACGCGGCGACGGCCGCCGGCGAGGTCTGGGCCGAGGTGGCGCCCCTGGACCTCATGCGCGGGGTCGGCAACCTCTGCATCGGCGCGGACGACCCCCGCTACGACGCGCGGGGGATGGTGAAGCTCCTTGTCGCCGGGCTGCGGTGCGAGACCATGGAGGCATGACGGCGTGGCGGGAGTTCGAGGCGGCGGAACCGGCGTTCGCGGCGCGGGTACGGGCGTTGTTCGACGCGCACAAGCACAAGACGATCGCGACCCTGCGGGCGGACGGCTCACCGCGGATCTCGGGGATCGAAACGGCCTTCGAGGACGGTGAGCTGACCTTCGGGTCGATGCCGAACGCGCGCAAGGGCGCGGACCTGCGGCGAGATCCGCGGTTCGCGCTGCACAGCGCGACGGTCGACCCGGTCGACGGCGCCGAGGCGCAGTGGCCGGGCGAGGCCAAGATCGCCGGGCGGGTGCGCACCGAGGACGGCGAGCGGTTCGTGGCCGACGTCGCCGAGGTCGTGCACACCCACCTGAACGAGGCGGCGACACTGCTGGTCGTCGAGTGGTGGACGCCCGGCGGCGGCCTGCGCAAGGTCGAGCGCGAGTAGTCCCGCCCCCCGCCCGGAGGTCGCGAATGCGTGTGCGCAGAGTGAGCGCCTAGCCTTGTCACGGGCCGGTCTCGGAAAAACCGGCTCAGAGCCCACGACATGTGCA
>NZ_JBSFNC010000292.1:0-3110 GCF_053586895.1 Amycolatopsis sp. NPDC003731
AAGTCGATGATCCGGCCGAGGTCGGGCACCTCGACTCCCGGCGGGAACCGGTCAGTGTGCTGGAGGCGGTCACGGTCACAGAAATTATGACCGACAGCGACTTTACGGGCACTTGACGAGCGCAATAGGGTGTCGCAAATGCTGGTCCGCTGGACCGGCTTCGCGCGGTCACGCTGGACGGGATCCAGCCCATGAACACGGGATGCGGCCAGCCAATCGGCTTCTTCGACGGATCACTCACCATCGTCGGCCTCGACTTGACCGCGACCTGGACCGAAGCGGACTGCCCCGGACAACCGGCCCGCGCCGCGGATTCGTCCTCATTCCACAACCAGGTGCCGAAGAACGTCTCGAGCGAACCGGGAAACCCCGTATTCGTTCTTCGAACCCCAATCTGTCTCCCAGAACGAACCGTAGACCAGCACAAGGGCTCGCTTGGCCCGGGTGAGCCCGACGTAGAACGAACGCCGGTCCTGAGCCAGTCGATCCGGGTTGGGCTCGGGGTGCGCGCGCAACCGCGTCGACCACCGACGACCGGGCATGATGCCTTCGACCAGCCCCGGCAGGATCACGGCATCCCATTCCCGGCCCTTCGCGGAATGGTAGGTGGTCAACGTGACCTTGCCGGCCCTCAACGCCGGCGGCGATGTCCCGCACTTCAAGGCCATACGCACTGGCAGCCTCTCGGAACTTTCCCAGAGCTTGCTGGTCTCGGACGGCGGAGCTGCCTGTTCTTCCGACCGCAAACCGTTGAGCAGGCCGGCGAACTTTCGGCCTGCGGCACGACGGTCGAGCGGTGGCAGCCCGGCGGCTTCGCGCACCGGAGCGTATGCCCGTACCAGGTCGCCCAAGGTGGCGACGGAGGTCGCACCGACGTCCGGGCCCAGTACAGCCGGCTGATGTCCGGCGACGGCGCGGGCCGCGCAGTCGCGAACGAAGTCGGGCAAGCTCACCGCTGGGCAGCCGTTCATCCCGTTCGTTCACGTAGGGAATGCGCCTGGCGTCGAACTCGTCGATCAAAGCGGACAGCAAGGGTCCCCGGGCGGGGTACAAGACCGCGATGTCGTGGCCGGCCACACCGCTCGTGAGCAGCGCGTCGATCGTGCCTGCCACGATCGCGGCGTGTTCGTCGAGCCCTCCGTCGGCCATGATCGGCTCGATGGCCCCGTCGTCCGCCCGGCCGGGCACCGCCCGGTAGGTGCGGGGTTCCCGGAGGGCGGTGTGGCTGGCCGCGACGATGGCTTGGCCGCACCGGTAGTTCACTCCGAGGAAGTGGTCGCGGAAGTCGCCACGTGCGGCCAATTCGTTCAGGTACCGCGGGTCAGCACCGGTGAAGCCCATCACGGACTGATCGGGGTCTCCGAACGCCGCGATACTCACGCCTGCCGCGTCGTGCAAGGCGAGCACGAGCGCGTGCAGGACCGGCCCGAGATCCTGGTACTCGTCCACCACCAGCCACGAGTGCCGGGAGGCGAATAGTCGGCCGACGGCGGGGTGCTCGCGCACGATGCGCAGCGACCGCGCCACCATCGCGTCGAAAACCCACCGGCCGGCGCCGAGCAACCGCTCGTCGAACAGCCGCGCCGAGGCGACCATCGGACTGGTGTCGTCGTCGCCGATCAGCCCGGCGGCGAGTTCCCGACGCAGCTTGTTGATGGTGGCGGTTTCGTACTGGGCCTGGATGGAGCAGGTCATCTGGTGGTCTGACCACTGGACCACGTCAGCATGACCAGGCGCGTTCCCCGTGTCAAGCGAGCGCCGAGCCGAGGTCGGCGACGATGTCGGCGGGCTCCTCGATGCCGACTGACAGGCGGACCAGGCCTTCGGTGATCCCGAGGGCCTCGAGGTCCTCGGGCGGCAGCGACCGGTGCGTGGTCGTGGCCGGGTGGACGAGGGTCGTGGCGACGTCGGCGAGACTCGGCGACAGCGGGATCGCCGGCCCCAGCCGCCGGATCAGCTCGTCGACGGCCGGGCGGCCACCGGCGAGTTCGAAGGAGAGCATGCCCCCGGTCCCGTCGGGGAAGAGCCGCGCGACCACCGCGGCGTGCGGGTGCTCCGGGCGGCCCGGGTGGTGCACCCGCGTGATGGCCGGGTGCCCGGCGAGAAACCCGGCGACGGCCGTCGCACCGCGGGTGTGCGCGCGCATCCGCAGCGGCAGGGTTTTCAGTCCCAGCAACGCCATCCAGGCGTCGAACGGGCCGAGCGTCGCGCCGAGGTGGACGACCGACCGCCGGATCCGCCCGACGAGGTCGGCGCGGCCGGCGACGATCCCGCCCATCGCGGCGGAGTGGCCGCCGAGGTACTTCGGGATGCTGTGCCACACCAGATCCGCGCCGTGCTCGAGCGGGCGGAGCAACGCCGGGGTCGCGAACGTCGAGTCGACGGCGAACGTGACACCCGCCGCGGCCGCGATCCGGGCCAGCGCCGGCAGGTCCGGCACCCGCATCGTCGGATTGGTGAGGGCCTCGACCAGCAGGAGCCGAGTCCGGGAGGTGAGGGCACGCTCCACCTCGGCGAGGTCCGTACCGTCGACCAGGGTGACGTCGATGCCGAGCCGGGGCAGGTCGGCCTCGAGAACGCTGCGGGTGCCGCCGTAGGCGTTGCGGTCGGCCACGACGTGCCCGCCCGTCTCGACCAGGGCCGTCACGATCCCCGTCAGCGCGGCCATGCCGGAGGCGGTCGAGACGGCGTCGGCGGCACCTTCGAGGTCCGCCACGGCCTCCTCGAGCACGTGGCCGTTGTGGTGACCGAAGCGGTAGTAGACGTTGCCGTGGTCCTCACCGTCGAGCACGCGGTGTAGCGACGCGAGGTCCGGGTAGGCGTGCACGGTCGTCTGGTACAGGGCGGGCACCAGCGGCGGTGCCCCGCCCGGCCGGGTGTGGGTGCCCGCTCGCGCGGCCCGGGTCGCCGGGTGGGTACTGGTCATCGTCACCGTCCATGGTGGTCTCAGTTGAAGCGGGAGTACTTCGGTGCCGACCACCCGCCGGGGAACGAGTGCTCGGTCCGGATCGCTTCGGTGATCCGGAAAACCGTCTCCTGGCCGGTGGCCGGTCCCCCGGTGGGGGGGGGGGGGGGGGGGCGGCGCGCGGGGGGGGGGGGGGGCTGGTGGG
>NZ_JBSFNC010000293.1:0-2953 GCF_053586895.1 Amycolatopsis sp. NPDC003731
GAATGACTCATTCGAGACGCCCGAGGTCCCGAATGAGTCATTCGCGACGTTCGAACAGCACCGCGCACCCAGGCGGTCCCGAAACCGCTACGGCGTTCGAGCGACACAACACCCCACCCGGTCCACCTGACGGTACCCTGGGTCCACTAGGCGGACGGGGGGTCGCTCATGAAGACAGTCGAAGACGGATCGGTCCGGAGCGTGCTCCGCGCGTTCGACCTGCTCGCCCTCTTCACCGAACAACGCCGGATCTGGGCCGTCAAGGACCTCACCGCGGCCAGCGGGCTGGCCAAGACCACCGTGCTGCGGCTGGTCGCCACCTGCGAACAGCGCGGCCTGCTCTGGACCCGGCCGGACGGGCGGATCACCGTCGGGCCCGGGATGCTGCGGTGGGCGCACCTGGCCAACGCCGCGTGGCAGCTGCCCGAGCCGGTCCGCCAGGTGCTGCGCGACCTGGCTCGCGAATGCCGGGAGACCGTGAACATCTACGTGCGCAGCACCTCTGTGCTGGTCTGCATGGCCCAGCAGGAGGGGCCGCTGGCCATCCGGCACGTCGGCCGCGTCGGGGACGAGCTGCCGCTCGGCTTCGGGGCCGCCGGGCGGGTCCTCGACGGGATCGAAGGCGCCGCCGTCAGTCACGGGGAGCCGGAGGCCGGCGCTTCGAGCGTGGCCGCGCCGGTGCACGACGGCGACGGGCGGCTGCTGGCCGCGCTCGCGATCACCGGGCCCAGCAGCCGGTTCGGACCCGGCGAAGTCGCTGCGTTCACCGAAGCCCTGACCGCCGCTTCGGTGCGGATATCGCAGATCGGCCTCGCCACGCGGGCGGAATAGGCCACAGCCGTCCGGAATCCGGCACTTCGTTGGTTAGGCTTCCCGGCATGCCGAACCTGCTGGTGGTGGAAGACGACGCCGCGATCGGCAGCGTGCTCGAATCGACGCTCCGGCTGCACGGTCACCAGGTGTGCTGGTGCCGCGACGGACGGAGCGCCCTGCAGGCCGCCGAGTCCGGCGACTTCGACCTCGTGCTGCTCGACCTCGGCCTGCCCGACCTCGACGGCGTCGAGGTCTGCCGCCGGCTGCGGGCCGCGCTGCCGGCCGCGGTGCTGGTAATCCTCACCGCGCGGCAGGAGGAGATGGACGTCGTCGTCGGCCTCGACGCCGGGGCGGACGACTACCTCACCAAGCCGATCCGGCTGGGCGAGCTGCTGGCCAGGGTGCGGGCGCACCTGCGCCGCGGCGCGCCGGCCGGGGCCCGGCCGCCGGTGACCGTCGGCGGGCTGACCGTCGACATCGCCGGCCGCCGCGCCACCCTGGGCGGGCGCGAGGTGGTGCTGCGCGCCAAGGAGTTCGACTTGCTGGCCCGGCTCGCCGAGCAGCCCGGCGTCGCGGTCAGCCGCGAGACGCTGATGTCCGAGGTCTGGGACGCGCACTGGTACGGCTCGACGAAGACGCTGGACGTGCACATCGCGGCGGTGCGCCGCAAGCTGTCGGCGGCCGCCGGGCCCGAGGACGAGGTGCCGCGGATCGCCACCCTGCGCGGGCACGGCTACCGGCTGGAAGACCCGGCCCGGACCGCCGCCGAGGGGTAGCCGTGCGCCGCCGGATCACCTCGCTGACGGTGCTGGCCGCACTCGTCGCCACCCTGCTGTTCGCGTTGCCGCTGGGCTTCGCGGTGTGGCAGTACTACCACGACGACGCGAAGGGTGACCTGGAGCGGGCGGCGGACGCCGCCGCACTCTCCGTGTCCCACGAGCTGAACGCCGGCCTGCCGCCCGTGCTGCCGCGAGCCGAGGACGAGGACGAAGCCGAAGCCGACGTCGCGGTCTACAGCCCGGACGGGCGGCTCCTCGTCGGGCACGGGCCCACCGTCGCCGGCGCGGTCGAGCGGCAGGCCGCGAAGGCCACGGTGGACGTCGTCATCGGCCGCGAGGGCGACGAGATGGCGTTGGCGGTGCCGGTGGTCAGCGGCTCCCTGGTGACGGGCGTGGTCCGCGCCGCGCGGCCGCTGTCCCAGCTGCGGCTGCAGATCATCCTGACCTGGGTCGGCATGACCGGGCTCGCGGTCGTGACGACCGGGGTCAGCTGGCTGCTGGCCCGGCGGTTCACGAGGCGGCTCGTCCGGCCCCTGGAGGAGCTCGCCGTCACGGCCGAGCGGCTCGGCGACGGCGACTTCACGGCCCGGTCGCCGCGCGCGGGCATCCCCGAGATCGACCAGGTCGGCGAGACGCTGGACGCCACCGCGGCCCGGATCGGCGAGACCCTGGAGCGCGAGCGCGCGTTCTCCGCGGAGGCGTCCCACCAGCTGCGCACGCCGCTGACCGGGCTGCGCCTGCAGCTCGAAGCCGCGCTGGAGACACCGGCGGCGGACCCGTACGCGGCCATCCGCGCCGGGATCGCGTCCGCCGACCGGCTGGAACGCACCATCGAGGACCTCCTGGCGCTGGGCCGCGAGCGCCGGGCGCCGCGGGCCGAGCTGGACCTCGGTGTGCTCCTCGAGGAGGTCCGGCAGGCGGGCGAGGCGCTGCTCGGGCCGCAGGGGCGGGAGCTGCGGATCAGCCGTCAGGACCCCCCGGCGGCCCGCGTGGCGGCCGCGGCGGTCCGGCAGGTGCTCGGCGTCCTGCTGGACAACGCGGTGACGCACGGCCGCGGCACGGTCACGGTCCTGGCCCGCGACGCCGGGGACGCGCTGGCGATCGACGTCACCGACGAAGGCCCGGACCTGGGCGAACGGGACCCGTTCGCGACGACGCCCAGCGGCCACGGCATCGGCCTCCGCCTGGCCCGCAGCCTCGCCGAAGCCGAGGGCGGCCGCCTCCGCCTCAGCCGCCCCCACCCACCCACGTTCACCCTCCTCCTCCCCGCCGCCCCACCGTGATTGGGAGGTCGACACGCGTGATTGGAAGGTCGACACGCGTGATTAGGAGGTCGACACGCCAGCGAGCCGTGTCGACCC
>NZ_JBSFNC010000294.1:0-2910 GCF_053586895.1 Amycolatopsis sp. NPDC003731
CCAGACCTCCCCCGCCACCCCGATCCGAAGCCAAAACACGGCCGGTGGTGCCGGGGTCAAGGCACGCTTTCCCGCCTTGACCCGGTACCACCGGCCGTAGTGACAATCCCGGCTTCGGGGTGGTGGGCACCAAGCCGCTCACCAGGCGACGCGACCTCACACCCGCGCAAGCCCGATCCCACCACGCAGCCCCCGCCACTCCCAGGGGGGCGTCCCCAGGTCCATCCTATCGGCGACCACCGGCAAAAACCCCGAAAAGCCGCCGCAGCAGCCTGGCTGTCCACACCCCGGCCGGCATGTGGACAGCCCACCTGACTCAGGGGGCCACGCGCTCGATGTGCCACCCGTCGTCGTTGCGCACGTACCGCAGCCGGTCGTGCATCCGGTCCTCGCGGCCCTGCCAGAACTCCACCAGGTCGGGCCGGATTCGCCAGCCGCCCCAGTGCGGGGGTGCCGGGATCCTCTCCACGTCCGCGAAGCGCCGCTCGATTCCGTGCAGCGCGTTGTCCAGCGCCCTTCGGCCGTCCACCACCCGCGACTGCGGGGACGCCCATGCCCCCAGCTGGGAGCCGCGGGGGCGCTGGGCCCAGTACTCCGCCGTCTCCTTGACGCCGACCTTCTCGACCTCGCCGCGGACGTGGACCTGGCGGTGCAGCGCGTACCAAGGGAACGTCACCGACGCGTAGCGAGTCGCCGTCAGGTCGTGGCTCTTCGAGGACGTGTAGTTCGTGTAGAACACCACGCCGCGGTCGTCGAGGCCCTTGCACAGGACCGTGCGGGACGAGGGGCGCCCCTCGGCGTCCGCCGTCGCGAGGACCATGGCGTTCGGCTCCGCGATGCCCGCCGCGACCGCCTGGTTCAGCCAGCCCTGCAGCTGATCGGTCCAGGTGGCGGCGAGCGCGGTTTCGTCGAACGCCGCGCCGTCGTAGGCCACGCGCATTCCGGGAAGGCGTACTACGGCGTCTTCCACCTGGTCCTCGATTTCCGGCATCATCGCCAAACCTCCACGCCCGGTCGGGGCATCAGTCGACTTCGGCTCTAGGCACGTTAGGGCCTCGCGACCGGCAGCGGAACCCACCTAACGGTGACACCCGCCACCACCACGAAGTAACCGCTGGACAACAAGCCGTAACCCGTGCGTTACCTGCCGGACCAGGATCGATACAGGACGCACCTACCTTCGGCCCGTTCCCCACCACCCCCGGAGGCAGGCATGACCGAGACCCTGTCCAGCACGGAAAAGAGCATCCCGCCGAAACGCCGATACGCCCCGCTCGCGGCGAACGAAAACCGCGAGGACTTCTCACTGCGCTTCGCCGCGCATTCGTTCCGGAAATGGTCGCCGTTCGTGGTCGCGACGACGGCGCTGGGCGGCATCGCCTACCTCGCCGACTTCGCGATCGGCGCCAGCATCGTCCTCTCCTACGGCTTCACCTCCGGCGTCCTGGCGATCCTCGCCGCGGCCGTCGTCATCTTCGTGACCGGCGTGCCCATCGCGGCCGCCTGCGCGAAGTCCGGAGTGGACATGGACCTGCTGACCCGCGGAGCCGGCTTCGGCTACTTCGGGTCGACGCTCACGTCGCTCGTCTACGCCAGCTTCACCGTCATCTTCTTCTCGCTCGAAGGCTCGATCATGGGCCAGGCCTTCGAGCTCGCCCTCGGCATCCCGCTGCCCATCGGCTACCTCCTCGCGACGCTCATCGTGCTGCCCTTCGCCCTCTACGGCATGGGCGCGGTCGCGAAGATGCAGACCTGGACGCAGCCGCTGTGGATCGCCGGCCTGGTGCTGCCGTTCGTCGTCGTGCTGGTCCGCGAGCCCGGCAAGTTCGCCGAATTCACCCACTTCGGGGGTACCGAGGGCGCGGGCGCCGGGTTCTCCGCGATCGGGTTCGGCTTCGGGATGGGGGTCGCGCTGTCGCTGATCGGGCAGATCGGCGAACAGGCCGACTACCTGCGCTTCATGCCCGAGAAAACGGCGGAGAACAAGCGGTCGTGGTGGGCCGCGGTGCTCGCCGCCGGCCCCGGCTGGGTGATCCTCGGCGCCGCGAAGCAGATCGGCGGCGCACTGCTGGCGTTCCTCGCGCTCGGCGTCGTCGGGAAGACGCACGCGCTGGAGCCGATCGCGCCGTACCTCGAAGCGGTCAAACCCGCGCTCGGGCCGGTCGCGCTGACGTTCGCCGCGCTGTTCGTCGTCGTCTCGCAGATCAAGATCAACACCACCAACGCCTACTCCGGCTCGCTGTCGTTCGCGAACTTCTTCTCCCGCGTGCTGCACAAGCACCCCGGCCGGGTCTGGTACGTGCTGGTCAACTGCGGGATCGCGCTCGCGCTGATGGAGTTCGGCGCGTTCGGCTTCCTGAACAAGATCCTCGGCTTCTACTCGAACGTGGCCATCGCGTGGATCGGTGCCGTCTGCGCCGACCTGGTGATCGCCAAGCCGCTGGGCCTGTCCCCGCGCTACATCGAGTTCAAGCGGGCCTACCTGCACAAGATCAACCCGGTCGGGTTCGGCTCGATGGTCGTCGCGTCCGCGGTGTCGATCGTGGCCTACTTCGGCGCGTTCGGGCAGTTCCTGGCCGCGTTCAGCCCGCTGCTCGCCCTGGTCATCGCCATCGTCCTGGTGCCGACACTGGCCGTCGCGACGAAGGGCAAGTACTACCTGGCGCGCGAGAACACGGTCATGACCACGGAGGCCGACCCGCGGGCGACGCACACCTGCTCGGTCTGCGGCGACCCGTACGAGCTGCCGGACGTAGCCGACTGCGCCAAACAGGACGGCCCGATCTGCTCGCTCTGCTGCACGCTCGACAACACCTGTCACGACATGTGCCGGACGGCCGGCCCAGTCACTCTGGGCCTGCCGACCGTCCGGACGCCGTAGTGTCCGTGAGGGCCCTTTCCCGGCGTCCG
>NZ_JBSFNC010000295.1:0-2890 GCF_053586895.1 Amycolatopsis sp. NPDC003731
GCACTCAAACGCCACCTCACCAACACCATCTACCCAGCCCTGCTCAACGACCACCACCGACTACAAACCACAACTTGACATAGAAGCTTCATTCGCGACATCGGACGTCGCGAATGAGTCATTCGCGACATCCGGACCGCGGCCGCACCGGCCTGAGGCCTACTCCTTGGCGTGCGCCGGCGCCGCGACCGGCAGGTCGACCGTCACCGGTCCGGCGTTCTGGAAGACGAACGTGACCTTGATGACCTGGCCCGGCCAGAGCGGCTGCTTGAGCGCGGGCAGCGTCACGGTGGCCTGGCCGACCTTCTCCGGCGCGGTCGGCGTCGCGGCCGGGCCGGACGACGGGACCTCGGAGGTGGCCGTCGCGGTCAGGTTGTTGCCCGGGCTGTTGGTGGCCGAGCTGCTGCCGGTCGGCGTGGCGGTGGACGTCGGCGCGCTCGGCGACGACGTCGGGGCGCCGGTGGACTGCACCTCGTTCGTCGACTCGACGGCGTCGTCCGGGCCGATCACCAGGGAGTGCATGGCGACGACGGTCTTGGAGCCCTCGATGGTCGCCTGGCCGCCGTCTTCGGTGGTCACCGAGACGAGCGTGTCGTCCTGGGCGCCCCGGTTGACGATCGTCAGGGTCAGCTTCGGGGTGGCGCCGGCCGCGTACCCCGGGCCCGACGTCGGGTACTGGACGGCCGCGTTGCGCAGGTCGATGTTCTTGACCTGGGCGTGCGTGCCGTTGACCGCGGGCTGCTGCGAGTCGGTCTGGGTGATCTGGCCGGCCCCGCACCCGGCGAGCACGAGCGCGGCACCGAGCGCCAGCACGCCCGCGCCGAGCACGCGACGATTCTGCAGCCTCACGTCGCAGTCCTTCCCTTTTCACGGCCTCGTCGCCCCGAAGACTAGCCGGGGTCGATCTCCGCCGCGGAACGGGTGTGCGTTGCCGGGGCGCGGCGACCAAGATCAACCGTCCACAAAGGAATTCCCAGCCTGTGACGAAACGCTTCCCCGCTACCTGCGTGAGCACGGGGGTCCGACGTTTGTCAACCCCCGGCCAGGCCGCTGACCTGCGAGGACGAGTCCGGCCCGCTAGGTGGGCACTGGCGGCCCGTGCTAGGATGGAGTCAGCGAAAGGGGCAGAGGACACATGGTTTTCAAGGTCGGAGAGACCGTCGTCTACCCGCACCACGGTGCCGCACTCATCGAAGCCATCGAGACCCGTGTGATCAAGGGCGAGGAAAAGAAGTACCTCGTCCTCAAGGTCGCGCAAGGGGATCTCACGGTTCGCGTGCCCGCAGACAACGCCGAAATCGTCGGCGTCCGCGATGTCGTCGGGCAAGAAGGACTGGACAAGGTCTTCGACGTTCTGCGTGCTCCGCACACCGAAGAGCCCACCAACTGGTCTCGTCGGTACAAGGCCAACCTCGAGAAGCTCGCCTCCGGCGATGTGAACAAGGTGGCCGAAGTGGTGCGCGACCTCTGGCGGCGAGAGAAGGACCGCGGACTTTCAGCCGGTGAGAAGCGCATGCTGGCGAAGGCGCGGCAAATTCTGGTCAGCGAGCTCGCGCTCGCGGAGGGCACCGACGAGGACAAGGCTGAGGTCCTCCTCGACGAAGTTCTGGAAACCGCGACGGTCTGAGAACTGCCAGGCGCCTTCCCTTGCGGGAGGGTGGGTGCCTCTACGATCGCGTACCGATGAACGTCGTCGCGATCGTGACCGTCGCACATCATGCCTCCGACGGAGAGTCAGCTCTCACGCCGGTCCATGGTGAGGCGCTACTCACGCACACCGCGCGGGGGCTGCTCGGCGTACCGGAGATCGATCTGGTGCTCGTAGCGGCCCCCCAGCGGTGTGCTTCGTCGTTTTCCGAGGCCGTCCGCGGTCTCGGCTGCCGGGTGGTGCCCGGCACGCTCCGGCAGGCCTTCGCCGCCGTCGAGCCCGAACTCGCCCGTGATTCAGTTGTACTCCTCCACGACGCGCTGCGGGCCTTCATCCCTGCGCAAACAGTGCGTGACGTGATCAGCGCGGTCCGTGACGGCGAGCGAGTCGTCGTGCCCGTGCTGCCGATGGCGGACACGGTGAAGGTGACCGACGCGGCTTCGCTGATCGTCGGCACCGAGGACCGTTCGCGCCTGCGCACGCTCCAGACGCCGGTGGGCTACGCGTTCGGGGCGTTCCAGCCGGACCTCGCGCCGGCCGGCGCGGCGACGGTCGAGGGCCACCCGGACGCGATGCGCGTGACCACCGAGTTCGAACTGTCCCTGGCCGAGGCGATCGCGGCGGCACCGAAGAACGAGGAGACGCTGTGAGAGTCGGCAACGGCGTGGACGTCCACCCGGTCGAGAAGGGCCGCGAGTGCTGGATGGCGGGCCTGTTGTGGCCGGAGGCGGACGGCTGCGCGGGCCATTCGGACGGAGACGTCGCAGCGCACGCGCTGTGCGACGCCCTCCTGTCGGCGGCCGGCCTCGGCGACCTGGGCGCGGTGTTCGGCACGGGCGACCCCCGCATGGACGGCGCGCACGGGACGGACATGCTGGCCGAAGTCCGCGGCCTGATCGAGGCGGCGGGCTGGCGGGTGGGGAACGCCACGGTCCAGATCGTGGGCAACTCGCCACGCGTCGGCAAGCGGCGCGACGAGGCCCAGAAGGTGCTGTCGGAGGCGGTGGGCGGCCCGGTGAGCGTGTCGGGCACGACCTCGGACGGCCTGGGGCTGACGGGCCGCGGCGAGGGCATCGCGGCCTTCGCGACGGCGCTGCTGCTCGCGGCGGAATAGGCGCACTTCGGCGGGACCCGCGATGTCGCGAATGACTCATTCGGGACGTCGGAGGTCCCGAATGAAGCTTCTATGTCAAGTTGTGGTTTGTAGTCGGTGGTGGTCGTTGAGCAGGGCTGGGTAGATGG
>NZ_JBSFNC010000296.1:0-2790 GCF_053586895.1 Amycolatopsis sp. NPDC003731
CTGGTGTCGTACGCCGTCGGTCGCTTCGGTGCAGTAGTAGTCGTAGACGCGCAGGTAGAGCGCGTGCTTGTCGCCGAAGGCGCCATACAGGCTGCTATGAAGAACGCCTGCGGCAGCTCGAAGCGGGTGCCGTCGTGGTGCTGGAAGTACCGGTCGTACAGCGTCTGCAGGCCGAGGAAGCCGAAGTCGAGGTCACGCTCGGGGCGGATCGCGGCGGTGATCTTGTCCAGGTCGAAGCGCTGCAGCTCGCCGTCGACCAGCTCCAGCTCGATCGCGCGGCGCAGGTAGGCGCGGAAGTACGCCGGGTACTCGGCGGCCATCTCGTCCTGGCTGGCCTGACGCGGCTTCTGCGCGAGGTAGCTCAGCGCCTCGCCGCGCAGCTTGTCCAGCAGCAGGCGGGCGGAGACGTAGGAGTAGTTCGGCTCCTGCTCGACCAGCACGCGGGCGGCCATGATCTGGGCCAGGGCGAGCTCGTCGGCGCTGATGCCGTCGTAGAGGTTGCGCTTGGTCTCGGCCAGCACCGGCTCGGCCGTGACGTCGTCGAGGCCGGCGACGGCCTCGCCCACCACGTGGGAAACGCGGGCCCAGTCGAGCGGGCGCAGGACGCCGTCGGTGCCCTTGACGTTCAGCGCGGCCTCGGTCGCGGCCGGCTTCGCGGCCTCGCGGGCCTTCGCGCGCTCCTCGCGGTAGAGGACGTAGGCGCGGGCGACCTTGTGGTGCTCACCGCGCATCAGCGCGAGCTCGACGATGTCCTGGATCTGCTCGATGTGCAGGGCGGTCTCGGGGCCGGCGTGACGCAGCAGGGTGGTCTCGACCTGCTGGGTCAGCTCCGCGACGACGTGGTGCACGCGGGAGGACGCGGCGGCGTCGCCGCCCTCGACCGCGAGGAACGCCTTGGTCAGCGCGACCGAGATCTTCCCGGCGTCGAACGGCGACACGCTGCCGTCCCGCCGGATGACCCGGATCGCGGTGGGTGAGTCGGCAGCGGACGGCCGCTGACCGGTTTCGACTGACATGCGTGTCTCCAAGTTTTCGGGCGCGTTCGATCGCCACACGCCCTCGCGAGGCCGTGTGCTGCGGTTTCTCCAAAGCTGCCCGGCGACCCTCCGCAGCGGTCTCCCCGTCGCTGGGGGCTGCCGGTGTTGAGAGACTACATGTTGGGGTCGAGCCGCGCGCGGGACCCTAAATGGCGTGTCGCGGGTCCTCACCCTGCCGGGTGGCGTGATCACCCAGAGGTGCTGTTCAAGCCCCGAACCGCAGCTCGCTGCCGGGCAGCGCGAGGCTCAGGAACGGCCGCCGGCCGGCCAGGTAGCCGAGCGGGCCGCGCGCGTTGACCGCCCAGTCGGCGGCGGCGAGCCTGGGCCGGATCTTCGCGCCGACCGGCGTCCGGACGGGGGTGCCGTCGCGGTCCTGGAGGACGTCGAACCGGCTGGGGAGGGCGAGGGGCGAGCCCGGCCGCGGCGTGAAGGCCGCGGTGGCGATCCAGTCGTCGCCGGTGGCCGCGGTGTAGGTGCGGTCGGTGAACTGGAGGGCGGCGAGGTCCTTCGGGATGGCCCACAGCTCACGCCCGCCGGCGAGGGAGACTTCGGAGTCGACCCAGATCTGCGCGATCGTGCAGGTGGTCCGCTTCCCGCGCACCGGGACGGCGGCGAGCAGCTCGTGGTAGCTGAGCTGCCCCGGTTCCCGGTAGCTGATCCAGGCGGTGAAGACGGTGGTGAACCCGGCGACGGACAATGCGCCGGGGTGCACGTCGTGCGCGGGGACCCGCCAGATCGACACGTGGGCGTCGGCGACGAGGTGCCAGGGCTGCGGCGGGTAGGTGGTCATTTCTCCAGCCAGGGCAGGTAGTCGGGCAGGTCCTTCTCGACGCGCATCCCGAACGACGGCGGCCGTTTCTGCAGGAACGACAGGACACCCTCGACGGCGTCGGGGTTGGTGCCGAGCCCGCCGATCAGCTTCGAGTCCAGGTCGTGCACGGGGAACGGCGACTCGGCGCTCGCCATCCGGTAGAGCAGCTGCCGCGTGACGGCGACCGACACCGGCGCAGTCGTCTCGACGATCTCCTTCGCGAGCTTCTTCGCTTCGTCCAGCACGGTACCGGTGGGGAACACCTTGTGCACCAAGCCTTTTTCCTGCGCTTCGGCCGCATCGAAGACGCGCCCGCTGACCATCCAGTCGAGCGCGGTCCCCATCCCGACGAGCCGGGGCAGGAACCAGGCGGACGCGCCTTCGGGGTAGATGCCGCGGCGGGTGAACACGAAGCCGAACCGCGAGTCCTCGGAGGCGAGCCGGTAGTCGCACGAGAGCGTGATGGTGAGCCCGCCGCCGACGGCGGCCCCGTGCAGGGCGGCGATGACGGGCTTGTTCATGGTGAAGATCCGCTTCGAACACCGGCCGGCGGGCTCCTGCCAGGCGTCCCCGGGCCCCTCGGCGGGATCGAAGTCGAAGCCGCCTTGGGAGAGATCGGCCCCGACGCAGAAGTCTTTCCCGGCACCGGTCAGCACGACAACCCGGACGTCTTCATCCCGATCGGCGCGCTCCATGGCGGCGGCGAGCTCATCGGCCATCCGGATGGTGTAGCCGTTGCGCGCCTCAGGCCGGTCGAGGGTGACGGTGGCAACCCGGTCCTCGACGGCGTAGGTGATCTCGGCGTAGTCGGCCATGGTGAGGAAGCTATTGCAGCGGGACGCTACTGGCAAGATGTCAATAGCGGGAGCGGGCCGGCCGGGTGACGCGGGTGCGGGCCCGCGGCCGTGTGGCCGCGGGCCTTTCCCGTGTTCAGGCTGCGAA
>NZ_JBSFNC010000297.1:0-2608 GCF_053586895.1 Amycolatopsis sp. NPDC003731
CGTGGCGCCCCGCGCCCGGCGGCGCGTGGTCCCGGTCACCAACCCGCCTTACCACTCACGACCACGCGGGTCAGGCGGCGGGCAGGACCGCGGAGATCTCCTCCGCCGCGTCCGGGCCGAACGCCTCGCCGATGCGGGCCAGGGCCTCCGCTCGGTCGAACGTCCACTCCTGGGTGCCGACCGTCTCCAGGACCAGCACCGCGATCAGCGAGCCGAGCTGGGCCGCGCGCTCGACGCCGAGGCCGCCGTCGAGACCGGCCAGGAAGCCCGCGCGGAAGCCGTCGCCGACGCCGGTCGGGTCGGCCTTCGCGCGCTCCGGGACCGCGCCGATCTGGAAGGCGACGCCGTCCTTGCCGACGATCTCGACGCCCTTCTCCCCCAGCGTCGTGATCCGGACGCCGACCTGGTCGAGGACGTCGGCCTCGGTCCAGCCGGTCTTCTGGAGCAGCAGCTCCCACTCGTAGTCGTTGCTGAACAGGTACTTCGCGCCGGCGACGAACGCGCGCGCCTGCTCGCCGGTCATCCGGGCCAGCTGCTGCGACGGGTCGACCGCGAAGGCGTACCCGCGCTGCCGGCACTCCTCGGCGTGGCGGATCATGCCCTCCGGGTCGTCCGGGCTGATCAGCACCAGGCTCAGCTCGCCGACGCGCTCGGCGATCGGCAGCAGCTCGATGTTGCGGGACTCGGCCATCGCGCCGGCGTAGAACGTCGCGATCTGGCAGAGGTCCTCGTCCGTGGTGCAGACGAACCGCGCGGTGTGCGCGACCTCCGACACGTGCACGCCCGAGGTGTCCACGCCGTGCCGCTCCAGCCAGGAGCGGTAGTCGGCGAAGTCGGCGCCGACCGCGCCCACCAGGACCGGCTTGACGCCGAGCACCCCCAGGCCGAAGGCGATGTTCGCGCCGATGCCGCCGCGCCGGACCACCAGGTCGTCGGCGAGGAAGCTCAGCGAGACGCGGTGCAGCTGCTCGGCGACCAGCTGCTCGGCGAACCTGCCCGGGAAATGCATGAGGTGGTCGGTCGCGATACTGCCGGACACCGCGATCCTGGCCCTGTCTGCCACCGGCTGCTCCTTCGTGTTCGACCTCACGGCAAAAGGCGCGAAGTTACCCCCGGGTCATGACCCATCCGGGTAGTTCGCGCGCGCCCAACCGACACTACCGGCTGGTACTCCTTCTCCAGTCGAGAGCGGATCAATAGCGTTACGAATCGTGAACGCCGTCACCGAACCCGAGACCCTGTCCGAGCTGATCGCCGACTGTGCGCTCATCCCGGCGACCCTGCAGGCCGAGAGCCGTCCGCCCGCCCCCGCCACGGCCAGTCCGTGGGAGGTCGACGAGGTGTGCCACGCCCAGGTCGCGGAGCTCGACGCCTACGTGTAGTCCGCAGAGACGGAGAAGGCCCCGCCTCCCTTCCGGGAGACGGGGCCTTTCCACGTGCGGTGGCTTCGGGCAAACCGGCTCAGTGGAACGAGTCGCCGCAGGCGCAGGAGCCGGTGGCGTTCGGGTTGTCGATCGTGAAGCCCTGCTTCTCGATCGAATCCACGAAGTCGATGACGGCTTCCGACACGTACGGCGCGCTCATCCGGTCCACGGCGACCTTGAGGCCGTCGAAGTCGCGGAACAGGTCGCCGTCGAGCGTGCGCTCGTCGAAGAACAGCTGGTAACGCAGGCCGGCGCAGCCACCGGGCTGGACGGCGATGCGCAGGTGCATGTCGTCGCGGCCCTCCTGCTCGAGCAGGGCCTTCGCCTTGGAAGCCGCGGCGTCGGTCAACGTGACGCCGTGGGTCTCCTCGGCGGTCTCGGCCTGCGTCGCGCCGGCGTGCTCAGCGGTCGTCATGGCACTCCCTCATCAAAGTCGAACTCGCTGCGGATACTCCTCGTGCTGAGCTGTTCAACACCGGGGGCGTCCGATCTGTTCCCCCACCATGGTCGCACATGGATCGACCTGGTGAACGGCGGCGTGACGCCTGCAATACCCTGGTGAGGTGAGGTTCCTGCGCCGAAGCACCACAGACACCGCCGCCGAAGAGCCGGAGGCGGGCGAAGCCGTCGACGTCGCCGGCAAGGCGTACACGCCCGGTAAGGGCAAGGCCACGCCGAAGCGCCGCGACGCCGAGGCGAAGAAGCGCGGCCCGGTGGCGCCGCCGCCCACGACCATGCGTGAGGCGATGAAGCGCAACAAGGAGCTGCGCAAGGCGAACCCGCAGACCAAGGAGGACCGCCGCGCGGCGGCCAAGGCCCGCCGCGACGCGATGATGCGCGGCGACGACAACGCCCTGCTCCCGCGCGACCGGGGGCCGGTCAAGCGGTACGTCCGCGACCTGGTCGACAGCCGGCGCAACCTCCTCGGCCTGTTCATGCCGCTGGCCATCGTGGTGTTCCTGGCGCTGCTGGTGCCGCTGCCCCAGGTCCAGTCGTACATCACGCTGCTGTGCACGGCGATGCTGCTGGTGATGGCGATCGAGGGCTTCGTGAACGGCCGCAAGATCGCGAAGCTGGTGCGGGAGAAGTTCCCGAAGGAAGCCGTGAACGGCCGGTCGATCGGGTGGTACGCGTTCGTCCGGGCGTCCCAGATCCGGCGGCTGCGGATGCCGAAGCCGCGGCTG
>NZ_JBSFNC010000298.1:0-2596 GCF_053586895.1 Amycolatopsis sp. NPDC003731
CGGTGGTGCCGCGTCAAGGCGGGAAAGCGTGCCTTGACCCGGCACCACCGTCCGCGTTCTGGCTTCGGATCGGGGTGGCGGGGGTCTGGGTGGGTGTGCCGGTCATGGCCGCCAGGCACCTGGGGCGCCACGGCCCTGCCGGAGCCCGCTCGGGTGGGCGGAGGCTGCGCTGGCCATCAAGCCCTGGGCAGCGCCGCTACGGCGGCTGCGCGCAGGACCGCCGCGCGCGGGGCCGGACACACCGAAGGCCGCCGCGAAGTTGGTTCGCAGCGGCCTTCAAAGTTCGCTCAGCGGATGCCCGCCGGTACCGCCACCGGGGTTGTCGTCGCCGGGGTCGAGACCGGGGCCGGTTGCTGGGGCACCGCCATCTGGGCCGGCAGCAGGTTCGCCGGCTGCGGGGCTCCGCCGCCCGTCTCCGGGGCTCCGTCTCCGTCCGCCGATGTGCCCACCAAAGCCAGCGCGCTCAGCACCAGGCCCGACACCACCACTCCGGCCCCCTGTGCCGCGCGGCGCTTGAAGCGGCCGCCGCCGAGGACGTTCGGGGACTGGCCCAACGGCGCCGATGATCCCAACGGCGCCACGCCGCCCAACACGCCCGAATCGCGCAGGCCCGCGACGCGGTCGGGGCGCTGGACCGCGACCAGCTGGCCGTCGGCCGTGATGGCCAGGTTGTCCGGGGTGCTCGGCAGCTCCGTCTGCTGCGGGATCGACTGGAGGCTCGCCAGGAACCCCGCCGACATCGACGGCGCGCCCGCGCGGCGGATCGTCTCGACCGTCTGGCGCTGCGCGCGCACCTCGGCCGCGCACGCCGTGCAGCGCGTTATGTGCGACGCCGCCCGGTCGCGTGCGCCGTGGGACAGCTCGCCGTCGACGAACGCCACCACGACCTCCGGCAGCAAGTGCGACTCGGGGAGTGCCCAGCCTCGCGGTGCGGTCATACCGACACCTTCGCAGACTGCGGTGCGTAAGCGCGCCGTCGCTCGAGCGACGCGCGCAGCGCCTGGCGCCCGCGGTGGATGCGGCTGCGGACAGTGCCCAGCTTGACACCCAGCGTCGCGCCGATCTCCTCGTACGACAGCCCTTCGACGTCGCACAGCACGACGGCGGCGCGGAACTCCGGGGGCAGCTCGTCGAGCGCCGCCTGCAGGTCCGGGTCCAGGTGGGTGTCGGTGTAGACCTGCTCGGGGCTCGGGTCGTCGCCCACGATGCGGTCGGTGTCCTCGGGCAGGCCTTCCATCCGCACGCGCGAGCGGCGGCGGGCCATGTCCAGGAACAGGTTGGTGGTGATCCGGTGCAGCCAGCCCTCGAACGTGCCGGGCTTGTAGGACGCCAGCGAGCGGAAGACCCGGATGAAGGTCTCCTGCGTGAGGTCCTCGGCGTCGTGGGTGTTGCCGGTCAGGCGGTAGGCGAGCCGGTAGACCCGGTCACCGTGTTCGCGCACGACCTCGTCCCAGGACGGCGGCGTCCAGACCGCTTCGTCCAGGGACACGGGCTGAGCCCCGGCGTCGGCTACGGCGTTCTGCATCGTGGGAGCAGGCACCTCCATCAGCGTTACTCCTGTCTGCTCCACCCAACGCGGGCCCTCGGCACGGTGTTCCCGTGTGTTCGGATTTCAGTCTCTCCGGACTCCTTATGGTTCTAGTGAGACTGGACTGAGAGCAGGCTGAGAACTTCTTCCCGGGTGCTTCCAGGGAGCCTGCGCGGATTTATCGACAACCAACGCTAACCTCCGTGCGTGAACACGCCCACCCCTGCGGCCGCACCGGCCGATTCCGGGTTCGTCGACGGGTACCTGCCCGACGACGAGGTGCTGTCTTCGGCGCGGGCACGGGCCGAGGACCTGGGCTGCACCCCGCTCAGCGCGGGTGCGGGCGCGACGCTGCGCTTCCTGGCCGCGACGCTGTGCGCGAAGGCCGTCGTCGAGGTCGGCACGGGCGCCGGGGTGAGCGGGCTCAGCCTGCTGCGCGGCATGGCTCCCGACGGCGTGCTGACGTCGATCGACGTCGAGCCGGAGTACCAGCGGGCGGCGCGCGCGACGTTCCGCGAGGCCGGCTTCGCCCCGGGCCGGACGCGGCTGATCATCGGGCGCGCGCTGGACGTGCTCCAGCGGCTCACGCCGGGCGGCTACGACCTGGTGTTCGTCGACTCCGCGCACATCGAGTACCCGGGCTGCTACGAGCTGGGCGTGTCGCTGCTGCGGCGCGGCGGGATCATCGCGTTCCACAACGTGCTGGCGGGCGGCCGGGTGATCGACCCGGCGCACCGGGACCCGGAGACGCTGGCGCTGCGCGAGGTGGCGCGGGCGTTCCGGGAGGACGAGCGCCTGGTACCGGCGCTGCTGCCGGTGGGCGGCGGACTGCTGGTCGGCGCGGCGACCTGAGCGCCTGTCCACAAGCCGGCTCGGCTGTGGACAACTGGCTGTCGGCCGGGGCTTTGGTCGGTAGGCGCCGATAGACTGGCCAAGGGGACGCCCCCCTGGGAGTGGCGGGGGCTTGGCTGCGGACCGGCGGGGCCCGGCAAAGTTCTGCTGGTGCGGGTACTGGCGCTCCTCGAAGGTCGCGAATGACTCATTCGGGACCTCGGACGTCCCGAATGA
>NZ_JBSFNC010000299.1:0-2526 GCF_053586895.1 Amycolatopsis sp. NPDC003731
GAATGACTCATTCGGGACCTCGGACGTCCCGAATGAGTCATTCGCGACCTTCGAGAAGCACCGGCACCCGCAAAACAAGACCTCGCAGGCCCCCGCCCTCCCTGGGGGGCGTCCCCAAGTCCAGCCTATCCCCACCCCCCGACGGAAACCGCCGCTCAAAGCCTTCCAGGGCGGTTTGTCCACACCACCCTCACGTTGTGGACCGGGGCTCAAGAAACAGCCACTTCACCCGTGGACCGGCAGACTCGGAGCACTGGGCTTGGGTATCGTCACGCCCAGCCACCTGATCTTCTGCACCGGGGAATGATGACCGAGCCGAACGAGAATCCCGAGCAGCCCGGCGCGCGTGAAGCCGACCGGCTGGGCCCGCGGCCGCTCGCGCGGCCGGCCGTCGATCCGGCGCAGGCCGCCGTGTTCGGCAGACCGCAAGGGGTCGACGGGGCGTTCGACAAGCTCTACTCCCCGCAGAAGGCCAACGGCGTCAACCTCGCCCCGCCCGCTCCCGAGTCGCTCGCCGAGGCCTTCCGGCGGCCGCCCGGGGCCGAGGGCGTCCTGCTCGAACGGCCGCGGGAAGCCACTGGTGAACCGTCCGACGCCGAACCGCCCCTGTGGACCGGGACCCGCGATCCCTGGCGTGACCCCGGGGCCGCCGCCGTTCTCGCCGGGCCCGCCGTGCCCGCCGAAGACGAGGAAAAGCCCGCCAACCGGCCTCCCGGCGCGCTGCTCAGCCTGCCCGAGGTGCTCTTCGGACGGCGCGTGCAGCCGAAGGCGCTCGTCCTGCTCGGCGTCGTCGCCTTGCTCATCGGGGCCGCCGGTGGCGTCGTCGGGTGGTGGGCCGCCGACACCGGCACCGAGCTCACCGGCTCCGCCACCATCGCCGAAGCCGAGGCCGGCAAGGAACGTCCCGCCGGGTCCGTCGCCGAAATCGCCAAGCGCGTCGCGCCCGCCGTCGTCTCGCTCGAGGTGTTCAAGCCCGGCGCCGAATCCGGCGAACAGGGCTCCGGTGTCATGATCGACCCGCAGGGCTACATCCTCACCAACGAACACGTCATCGCCTCCGCCGCCGCGGACCCGGGCGTCAAGGTCACCGCCGTCTTCATCGACGGCACGCGCACCGAGGCCAAGCTCGTCGGCGCCGACCAGAAGACCGACCTCGCCGTCGTGAAGGTCAACGTCACCAACCCGACCGTGCTGCAGGTCGGCAAGTCCGCGGACCTGCAGGTCGGCGACACCGTGATGGCGATCGGCTCGCCGCTGGCGCTGCAGAACTCGGTGACCGCCGGCATCGTCAGCGCGCTGAACCGGCCGATCACCGCGGGCGGCGACAACGGCGCCCCGCCGGTCACCTACGAGGCCATCCAGACCGACGCCGCGATCAACCACGGCAACTCCGGCGGCGCGCTCGTCGACTCCACCGGCGCGCTGGTCGGCATCAACTCGTCGATCCGCTCGGCGGGCGCGGACGGCGGCAGCATCGGCATCGGCTTCGCCATCCCGAGCGACTACGCGATCAAGATCGCCAAGGCGCTGATCAAGGACGGCAAGGTCCAGCACGCCGACATCGGCATCAACGCGTCGTCGACGGTCGCCGGCTCGTCGACGATGGGTGCCCAGGTGAAGAACGTCGCGCCCGGTGGCCCGGCGGCGAACGCGGGCATCAAGGAGGGCGACGTCATCACGAAGATCGGCAACCGGCTCGTCCGCGACTCCGCGGAGCTGACGGTCGCGGTCCGCGCGCACGACGTCGGCGAAGTGGTCCCGGTGCAGCTGGCCCGCGACGGCGCCAGTTTCGTCGTGGACGTAACCCTGGCTTCCGACTGAGTTCCCGCGTTCGGCCTGCCGGAGCGCGGCGGTCGGCGGGTACCCTGGGCGGGTAGGTTCTTCTTCGGAGGTTGACTGGTGTTCGAGAGTGTCGGATGGGGCGAAATCCTCGTCCTCATCATCGCCGGTCTGTTCATCCTCGGCCCGGAACGGCTGCCGGAGGCGGCGTCCTGGCTCGCGAAGAGCGTGCGCAAGGTCCGCGAGTTCGCGACCGGCGCCAAGGAGCAGCTCCGCGAGGAGATGGGCCCGGAGTTCGACCAGCTGCGCAAGCCGCTGGAAGACCTGCGCGGGCTGCGGAACTTCGACCCGAAGCGAGTCGTGACGCAGCACCTGTTCGACGGCGACGCCGATCCGCTCGGCCTGAAGGGCATCACGAACGGCAGCAGCACCCCGGCGAACGGGACGAACGGTTCGAACGGCTACCTGGCCGGCCAGACCCAGTCGGCGCCGGAGCCGCTGAAGCCGGGCGAGCGCCCCCCGATCGACCCGGACGCAACGTAGTCGCGATCGGCTTCCTGGCCAAACTGGTCTGCGGCCTGTCTCGACGCCTGCGGCCGAATGAACGGTGCAAACCGGCGGCCGGCCGGTAGCGCAAGGCGACAAAACACCTCACCAGACCTCCCCCGCCCCTGATCCCTGCGATCCCTTCAGTCGGCGGTCGGGTTTGTCAAGGCACGCTTTCCCGCCTTGACAAACCCGACCGGC
>NZ_JBSFNC010000300.1:0-2487 GCF_053586895.1 Amycolatopsis sp. NPDC003731
TTCCCGCCGGGCGACAACGTTGTCGGACAAGCAGAACGGGTGGTGACAACGTTGTCAGCGCGGGTCGAGCCGCGCCGGCAACGTCCAGGGGTCGAAGTGGTACCGGAACTCGGTGGCACGACATGGTGCCACGGAAGGGTCCGCGCACGGAAGCGCCGAAAGTTCGTTGCGCGCCAAGCGGTTTCGCGACCGGACCACGCAGCCCCGGTGGACCACCCCGCCGCAGTGCCGCCAATGACTCATTCGGGACGTCGCAGGTCCCGAATGAGTCATTCGCGACCTTGGGGAGTGGAGGTCACCCAGTGGTCGCCGAGCGGGGTCGTCGCCGCTTCGCCGTTCGTCAGGTCCGCCAGCCAGCCCGCGAAGGCGTTTCCCTCCCCCGGTGCCAGGCCGATCTCGAAGCGGGCCAGCTCGTCGAAGCGGGTCGCGTGGAGGAGGTACGGCGACGCGCGCAGGTCGTTCTCCAGCCGGCCCGCGCGGTCGTAGTGCACCGCCACTTCGACCAGGCTGAGACGCCGGTGTTCTAGTACACCAACAACTTCCACAGCGTCCGAAACGGACTGACCGTACGCGCGGATCAACCCTCCCGCCCCCAGCAGGACTCCCCCGAAGTACCGCGTCACCACGGCGACCGTGTCGGTCAGGTCCCGGCGGCGCAGCACTTCCAGCATCGGCGTACCCGCCGTGCCCGCCGGCTCACCGTCGTCACTGGACCGCTGAGTTCGCCCATCCGGCCCCAAAACGAAGGCGTGGCAGTGGTGTCGCGCCCCCGGATCCGCGCGGCGGCGGGCCGCGATGAACTCGCGCGCGGCCTCTTCCGACGTCACCGGAGCGAGCGCGCAGAGGAACCGGGAGCGCTTGATCTCGATCTCGTGGACGCCGTCCCGAGCCACGGAGAGATAACGATCAGTCATCGAGCCAAGCCGCCATGCACCCAGCTTCCCACCTCGACCAGGGGTTCCACCAGCCACCCCCGACCACTTCGGACGGACGTTTTCCCAGGTCAGCGGCGTTGCAGCCCGCTCTACGGGAGAGCTGGCCCGACATATGGGACTACCCCCGGGGACGTCAACGCATGCGTGGCATTTCCCACCCGGGCGCAACGACGTATGTCGATAACAGCGAATTCACACTATCGTCATAAGACCCGGCGAACCCGGGAGTAACACCGCGCGCTCCGGACGGCCCCCACCACCGTGGCCGGCCTGTGCGCGCTCGCAGCACCCGACATGTTCGGCTGCCCAGCGTTGTGCGGCCTCCCAGATGATCGCGGCCGGTTTCCGAGCATCGGCGCTCGGCCGGTTCCTTGCGTCATCCAGCACCTCGACAACAGCAACTGTTCTCGACTGACCATCGCGGTTCCGGACCACTTCGTTAACCGGTTCAGCTCGAACCACCCCATGGAGTGAGTACCGGTCGCGCCAACGCCTTGGGAGGCGGCCAGCCGTGACCCACCGTGCCAGTTCCCTGCCCCCGTCCGGGGAGCAGCTCAGCAACGCCGAGGCCAAGGGCCTCTACCGGAGCGACTACGAACACGACGCCTGCGGTGTCGCCTTCGTCGCCGACCTGACCGGGCGCCGAGATCATGCGATCGTCGCCAAGGCCCTGGTCGCGTTGCGCAACCTGGAACACCGCGGGGCTCGTGGCGCCGAACCGGACACCGGCGACGGCGCCGGCCTGCTGATCCAGATCCCGGACGAGTTCTACCGCGCGGTCGTGGACTTCGAGCTCCCCGAACCGGGCACCTACGCGGTCGGCACGGCTTTCCTGCCGCAGGACGAAAAGCGCCGCGGCCGGGCCATGACGACCATCGAGCGCATCGCCGCCGAGGAGGACATGCGCGTCCTCGGCTGGCGCGAGCTGCCGGTGCACACCGAGCACTGCGGGCCGACCGCGGCCGAAACCATGCCGCACTTCACGCAGCTGTTCCTCGCCGCGCGCCGGCCGAAGCCGGAGCACGCGGACCCGCTGCACATCGAGCGCAGCGCGTTCTGCGTCCGCAAGCGCGCCGAGCACGAGCTCGTCGAGGACGACGTGTACTTCCCGTCGCTGTCCTCGCGCACGATCGTCTACAAAGGAATGCTCACCGAGCCGCAGGTCGAGCGGTTCTTCGCCGACCTCACCGACGAGCGCGTCACCAGCGCCATCGGCCTGGTGCACTCCCGGTTCTCCACCAACACGTTCCCGTCGTGGCCGTTGGCCCACCCGTACCGGTACGTGGCGCACAACGGCGAGATCAACACGTTGCGCGGCAACCGCAACTGGATGGACGCCCGCGAGGCGCTGCTGGAAACCGACCTGATCCCGGGCGATCTCAAGCGCGTCTACCCGGTGATCACCCGCGGCGCCAGCGACTCGGCGAGCTTCGACGAGGTCCTGGAGCTGCTGCACCTCGGCGGCCGCTCGCTGCCCCACGCCGTCCTGATGATGATCCCGGAGGCCTGGGAGAACCACCAGGAGATGGACCCCGCGCGGCGCGCCTTCTAC
>NZ_JBSFNC010000301.1:0-2122 GCF_053586895.1 Amycolatopsis sp. NPDC003731
GCGGGTCGTGCTCCGCGACCTCGGGCGGCACCTGGGTGCCCTCCGGGACGTACGGCGGGTGCGCCGGACGACCGCCATGATCAGGTCGAGCATCGGCACGAACAGCACCGCCGCCACGACGACCAGCGGCGAGAGGAGCGCGATCGCGTCCTTGCCGCTGAACTGCGGGTACGGCACGCGCCCGGACGCCGACGTCGTCGCGCCGGCGAGCATCAGGCCGATCATCATCGAGCCGGAGTCGCCCATGAATATCTTGGCGGGCTGGAAGTTGTACGGCAGGAAGCCCAGACAGGCGCCGGCGAGGGTGGCGGCGATCAGCGCGGGCGGGTAGGTGCCGACGTCACCGCCGGAGCTGTCGAGCAGGCCGAGCGAGAAGGCGCAGGTGGCGGCGGCGGCGATGAAGCCGAGGCCGCCGGCCAGCCCGTCGAGGCCGTCGACGAAGTTCATCGCGTTGACCATGACGACGACCATCACGACGGTGAGCAGCGCACCCTGGTTCTTGTCGAGCACCAGCACCGAGCCGAACGAGCCGCCGGTGCCGCCCCACGGCACCCAGAACGACACCCACTGCACGCCGAAGATGACCAGGATCCCGGCGCACATGACCTGGCCGGCCAGCTTCGTCCAGGCATCCAGTTCGAACCGGTCGTCGAGCGCGCCGATCAGCGAGATCACGCCGGCGGCGAGCAGCACGCCGACCGAGTCGAAGGAGGCGTCGAAGCCGTGCGACAGCGCGGGCAGCTGGTGGGCCAGGCCCATCGCGCCGGCGACGCCGAGGTAGATGCCGACCCCGCCCATCCGCGGGATCGGGGCGACGTGCACGTCGCGGGCGCGCGGGTTGGCGATCGCGCCGACCCGGATCGCGACCCGGCGCACGACGCCGGTGAGCAGGTAGGTCACGGCCGTCGCGGTCAGCGCGACGAGGAGGTATTCCCGGATGGGGAGGAGACCGGATGTGGGCGGCACGGGGACGTCACGCTCGCGGGGTCGGGGTCACCCGCGACACGCTATCGTGTCGCGGTTTCCGCCGTGATCCGGCTTCAGGCCAACGATTCCGCGGGCACACCGAGCACCTCCGCGATGGCGTCCTTGCTCACCGAGCCCTCGCGCAGCACGACCGGTTCGGTGCCGGTCAGGTCCACGATGCTCGACGCGACGGGCTCGCCGCTCGAGCCGCCGTCGAGGTACACCGCGACCGAGTCGCCGAGCTGTTCCTGCGCCTCCTGCGCGGTGCTGGCCGGAGGGCGCCCGGAGACGTTCGCGCTCGAGACGGCCATCGGGCCGACGTCCCGCAGCAGTTCGAGGGCCACGGGGTGCAGCGGCATCCGCAGCATGACGGTGCCGCGGGCGTCGCCGAGGTTCCACTGCAGGCTCGGCGCGTGCGGCAGCACGATGGAGAGATCGCCGGGCCAGAAGGCTTCGATGAGCGCCCGCGCCTGCGGCGGCACCCCGAGCACCAGCCCGTCCACAGTGGACCAGGACCCGACGAGCACCCCGACGGGCATGTCCGGGCCGCGGTTCTTGGCCCGCAGCAGCGCTTGAACGGCGCCGGCGTCGAAGGCATCGGCCCCGATCCCGTAGACGGTATCGGTCGGCAGCACGACGAGCCGGCTCGACCGCACCGCCCCGGCGGCGGCGGCCAGCCCATCGGCCCGGGTCTCCCGCTTGCTGCAGTCGTAGACCACGCTCATGGGCGCCAAGAGTAGTCCGGCGCCCTTGGGGGACGTTCGCCGCGTCACACCGGGTGGGCGGGCAGCGGCTCGGTGGGTGTTGGGGCCGGGGCGGGCGGGCATGCGGCTCAGGGGTCCGGCGGGTATTGCGGCTTCGGGCCGGGGGGCATCGCGGCCCCGGGCCGGGCAGGCATTGGAGCCCGGGCCCGGCGGGCATCGCAGCCCCAGGCCCGGCGGGCATCGCGGCCCCAGGCCGCGGGGGCGCCCCCCGTTTTCCACGCTACCGGCTCACACCGACAGTTCCCGGCGCTCCCGGCGCACCCGGCCGCAGTTGTCCACAACACCCGGCGAGGCCGGCCAGCCGAAGGTCGCGAATGACTCATTCGGGACCTCCCACGTCCCGAAATATTCAATAGCGGCCCCCCCAAAGGAATAGAAAACAAAATAAAAAC
>NZ_JBSFNC010000302.1:0-2118 GCF_053586895.1 Amycolatopsis sp. NPDC003731
GGAGCCGGATCGGTTGGCCCTGGCCAGCAGCCAGAGCAGCAGCGGGGCGCCGCGGGACCTCCCACGTCCCGAATGAGTCATTCGCGGCACCCGAGCCGGCCTGACAATCCGGCCAGACTTTCGTCGTGGGGCAAGCGGGTAAACCTCGTCGCGAGGCAGAACCGCGACACCGGGGCTCAATACGGTCGATCTTCGGGAACCACCACCCCCGTGGGTTCCCAGTGAAGGAGCCGCACATGCGCCCCAGAACCCCGAAAGCGCTCGCCCTGCTCGCCGCCGTCGCCGTCCTTTGCGGGCTCGGTGCCGGGACCGCCGCGGCCGAGCCGCTCACCCGTGGCTGGCCCGCCCCGATCGATGCCGCCCGGTGGGAGAACCAGGACCACATGACCTGGTCCGACTACCGCAAGGTCCCCGGCACGAACTGGGCCGACCCCACCCTGAAACCCACCCAGCGCACCTTCAAGGGCGCCGTCGTCCTCGCCGACTACCCCGACCAGGACTTCGTCGTCACGAAGCCGGCGAACTCGACGATCTTCGGCAACCCCGGCCCCGCCGCCGCGAACGTCCCGCGGGCGAAGGTCGCCCAGTACTACCAGGACTTCCTCAACAAACCCGAAGCCCTCAACAACGGCCACACGATCAACGAATACTGGATGGAGGACTCCGGCGGCCGGTTCGGCGTGCAGCTGACCGCGTTCGGGCCGTACCGGATGCCCGGGAAGTCCTACGAATACGGCATGGAGTTCCAGCCGAGCGCCTGCCCGCCCGGCGCGAACTGCGCCCGCGACATCCGCAAGGACGCCGGGGACGCCTGGCGCGCCGACGTCGGCGACACCGCGAACCAGTTCGACTTCGTCTTCTACCTCTCCGCCGGCCAGGACGAGAGCTCGACCTGGCAGGAGTTCGGCGAGATGAAGTTCGGCACCAAGGAGAACGTGCCCGACAGCTTCGGCCCGCCCAACCACGACCTGCCCAACTACGCGGCCACCCGGTACGTGCCGTGGACGTCGTGGGCGTCGGCCGCGAGCATCTGGCCGAACGCCCAGGACGGCAGCTCGGTGCAGGCCGAAAGCTCGGGCCAGTCGACCTACGCCCACGAGTTCAGCCACATCCTGGGCATCGGCGACAACTACAACAACCCGTTCGGGAACCCGCCGTCACGCTCCTACAGCGGGCCGTGGGACATGCTGTCGCGCGGCACGTTCAACGGCCCCGGCGGCCCGCACACCCGCTGGCAGATCCCGGCGACGCAGGGCAGCTCGATGGGCGCCCAGCACCAGCTGCGCAACAAGCTGAAGCTCGGCATCGTCGACCCGGCGGACGTGCTCCAGCTCGACCGCGACGAGCTCGCGAAGACCGGCCCGGTCTCGGCCCGGCTCACCGCGCGCGAAACCGAAGCGCAGCCCGGCGCGTTCACCGGCCTGAACATCAAGCTCACCGGCGGTGACAAGGCACCGAAGTGCGACCGGTCGAAGGACCCGTTCTGCGACGGCGGCGGCTACGACAACTACACGGTCGAGGTCGTCGACCGGATGGGCGCGGACTCGTTCGCGCCGGACTCCGGCGTCATGATCACCAAGACGAAGAACAAGGACAACGCCCCGTTCGACTGGGTGATCGACGCCAACCCGCAGGACATCGGCATCACCGACTACACGAAGCCGGACGGGACGCCGGTCAAGATCACCATCGGTGACTACCGCCAGCTCAACGACGCCCTGTTCAAGGCGGGCACCGAGGCGGCGAGCCCGTACGAGTACACCGACGAGGCCAACCGCCTGCGGTTCCTCATCACAGACCTGGCGCGCGACCGCCGCGGGATCCTGTCGTACACGGTGACGGTGGCGTCGCTGGACGGCTCGGGCAGCCAGACCCGCGGAGCCGCCCTGACCCCGGCCCTCCCGGCCATCGCCCGCGGCGGCCTGGCGACGTGCGACTTCGGTCTGCTCAACACGGGCGCGGCGAGCGGCGCGAAGGCCCCGTACGACACCGACACCTACCGGCTGAGCGTCTCGACGGACGCGGCCCGCGACAGCGGCAGCGCCGACGACGACGTCCTGCGCAAGGTCCTGGAGCGGCTCGACATCGAAGAGTCCATGCTCGACCGCGACGAGGCGG
>NZ_JBSFNC010000303.1:0-2106 GCF_053586895.1 Amycolatopsis sp. NPDC003731
AACGCCACCTCACCAACACCATCTACCCAGCCCTGCTCAACGACCACCACCGACTACAAACCACAACTTGACATAGAAGCTTCATTCGGGACGTCGGAGGTCCCGAATGGGTCATTCGCGGCAGCGGGCGACCGGGGTCAGAGGCGGCAGGAGCGGATGTCGGAGGCCAGGATCGCCTTCGCGCCGACCTCGGCCAGCTCGTCCATGATCAGGTTGACCTTCTTGCGCGACACCATCGCGCGCACGGCCACCCAGTCGTCGTCGGCCAGCGGCGCCACCGTCGGCGACTCCAGGCCCGGCGTGATCGCGATCGCGCGCTCGACCAGCGTCCGCGGGCAGTCGTAGTCGAGCATCATGTACTGCTGCGCGAACACGACCCCGCGCAGGCGCGCGGCCAGCTGCGACTTCGCCTTGCTCTCCCCGGTGCCCCGGCGCTGCAGCAGCACCGCTTCCGAGACGCAGATCGGGTCGCCGAAGGCCACCAGGTTGTTCTGCCGCAGCGAGCGCCCCGACTCGACGACGTCCGCGATCGCGTCCGCCACGCCGAGCTGGATCGAGATCTCGACGGCGCCGTCGAGGCGGATCACCTCGGCCTCGACACCGTGGCGGGCGAGGTCGTCGCGGACCAGCCGCGGGTAGGACGTCGCCAGCCGCTTGCCGTGCAGGTCCGCCGGCTTCCACTCGCGGCCGGCCGGGGCCGCGTAGCGGAACGTCGAACCGCCGAAGCCCAGCGCCTGGATCTCCTCGACCGGGGCGCCGGAGTCGAGTGCGAGGTCGCGGCCGGTGATGCCGAGGTCGAGCTCGCCGGAGCCGACGTAGATGGCGATGTCCTTGGGGCGCAGGAAGAAGAACTCGACCTCGTTGACCGGGTCGAGCACGGTCAGGTCGCGCTGCTCATGCCGCTTGCGGTAGCCCGCCTCGCCGAGCATCTCCGTCGCCGCGGCGGCGAGGGCTCCCTTGTTCGGCACGGCAACACGCAGCATTTCGCTCTTCTCCTCGTTCTTCGGGTTCTTCGGGGACCACCCGTCACAGGTAGCGGTAGACGTCCTCGGTCGACAGGCCGCGGCCGAGCATCAGCACCTGCACCCGGTACAGCAGCTGCGAGATCTCCTCGGCGAGCCGCTCGTCGGACTCGTGCTCGGCGGCGATCCACACCTCGCCGGCTTCCTCGAGCACCTTCTTGCCCTGGGCGTGCACCCCGGCATCGAGGGCGACGACGGTGCCGGACCCGTCGGGACGGGTACGCGCGCGCTCGGCAAGCTCCGCGAACAGCTCATCGAAGGTCTTCACGATGCGGAATCCTTCCATCCCGCACCCCGCGGCGCCGCCCCGCCCCGCCGCGGATGCAGCCCATCTCACACGCCCGTGGACGCCGGCTCCCACGGGTTGAGATCGCTCCACGAAAGGGTGGCCACACTCGGCCCGGCAGCGGCTGGGCCGGGCTCGGGCGCCCAGGCATCGATTCCGCGCACCGCACCGCACCGGATCGCCGAGCGTCGACGCGGCCACGGGACTTCCGCACCCGCCGACGGATCGCCGAGCGTCCCCGCCGCCGCAGGACTTCCGCACCCGCCGACGGATCGCCGAGCGTCCCCGCCGCCGCAGGACCTGGAGGCGGACCTCGGCGCCGGAGGCGGTCGCGGCGGTGTGCGCGAACTTTCCGCACCCGCCCGCCGAGGCTCCCCGCCGCAGGATCTCCCACGCGCCCTCCGCCGAACCTCCGCACCCCGCCGCCGGGCTTCGGGGCACGGCCCGCGACGCCACCGGCCGCCCGGCGCCGTTCGCCTCAAAGCCCCACCGGTTCGCGGCCGAGCCTCACTGGTGGACGTTGGGGGGTGGACAGGCGTATGCGTCTTGTCTGCACCCCGGGTCTGCCGGGTCACTGCAGGGCTGAGCGCGTCACCCGATGGGGATGACCTGGCTGAGAGTTGCAGGGCCCGGCAGCCCGGGACGTGCAGATCGGCCATAGGGCTTTGCGCCACGGCTTGCCGGCCTGGAGCGCCTCAGCGACCGACCGACCGTCACGTCCCGGACCGGAGTGCTGATTTCCGTGGGCTGACGGAAAGGAGCACACCATGGAGGCTACGCCCGCGTTCGCCGGAATCG
>NZ_JBSFNC010000304.1:0-2045 GCF_053586895.1 Amycolatopsis sp. NPDC003731
GTCAACGCCCGCGACGGTTCCGTGTTCTTCATGATGATCGGCGCCGAGAACCCCGGGACGTGGACGTACAAGAACCTCAACGCCACCCTGACCGTCGACACCGGCTCTCCGGCCCCGGCCGCAACGCTGGTCGCTCCGGTGGACGGCACGGTGTCGACGTCGCTGACCCCGACGCTGGCGGTCAACCCGGTCACCGACCCCGACGGCGAGCAGGTCAAGTACTGCTTCCGCATCGCCACCGGCGCCGACGCCAAGTCCGGCGTCGTCGTCGAATCCGGCTGCCTGACCACCCCGACCTGGACCGTCCCGAGCGGAATCCTCCAGGACGGTGTCGCCTACACCTGGCAGGCGATGACCTACAGCGGCACCACGACGATCACCCCGTCCTGGGTCGGTCACTTCAAGATCGACCAGCGCATCGGCGACCACGGGCCTTCCCCGACCGACGACGCCGGTCCTGTCGAAGTCAATCTCGCCAACGGCAACGTGTCGACCAGCGCGCAGACGCCGACTTTCACCACGGCCGGAGGCAACGCGGGACTGTCGTTCACCTACAACTCCCAGCAGGTGGAGAACAAGGGCCTCAAGGCTTCCTACTTCGTCGACCTGTCCCACAACGGCATCATCAGCGACGCTCAGCAGCCGGTGCTCGTGCGCACCGAGCCGCAGGTCAATGTCGACTGGGGTACCGACTCGCCGTTCGCGTCGGCGCTGCCAGCGGACTGGTTCGTCGCCCGCTGGGAAGGCTACTTCCAGGCCCCGGTCGCCGGGACCTACCAGCTGGCGGGCGTGCACGACGACGGTGCGACCGTGTGGATCAACGGCGCCAAGGTCTACGAGGTCAACAGCGCCAGTGACCTGAACTGGACCCAGGCCACCAGTGTCTCGCTGACCGCGGGCCAGCGGATCCCGATCAAGGTCGAGAACGCCGAAGCCACCGGTGCGGCGATGATGCGGCTGTTCGTCCGCACCACCGACAACACCACCGTCGCCCCGCAGATCGTGCCCGCCGACTGGCTCTACACCAGCGACCTCCCGGTGTTGCCGCAGGGCTGGGCGCTGTCGGCGGACCTGGACGGCGACGGCTCGAGCTATACCGAGGCCAAGGTCAGCGACCAGAACATCGTGCTGACCGACGCGTCGGGCGCCAAGCACACCTGGACCAAGAAGAGCGCAGGCGGCTACACCCCGCCGAGTGGCGAAGACGGTGTTCTCGGAGTCGACGCGGCCGGGAAGATCACCCTGACCGACGGCGGCGAGGTGTTCGTCTTCCGCGCCGACGGCAAGCTGGAGAGCCAGACCTCAAGCATCGACTCCCGCAAACCCTCGGCACTGCAGTACATCTACGACGGCACTCCCACGCGGCTGCGCGAGATCAAGGATCCGGTCTCGCAGCGCTCGCACATCCTGCACTACAACCGCGCAGGCGACGACTGTTACGGCGGCGTGACCCCTCCCGCCGGCGCGCAAATCCTGCCGCCGGCACAGATGCTGTGCCGAATCAGCTACTGGGACGGTTCCGAAACCCGCCTCTGGTACGTCGGTGGCAACCAACTCGGCCGGATCGAGGATCCGGGCTCGGAGATCACCGACTACGGGTACAACCCGGCCGGTCTGCTCGCCGGAACGCGGGACAGCCTCGCCAACGACTGGATCGCCGCGGACCCGGCCAACCGCAAGGCCAGCGAAAGCGACCTGACCCACACGATCTCCTACGACACCGTTGTGAAACCGAAGGCCATCTCGGTCAACTCCGCGGTGCCCGCGATCGGCAAGGCCCGGTCGGCTCGCACTTACCGCTACGACCCGGCGAACCGTCAGACCTTTGTGGACGTCGCGGGGCTGAGCCCCGCGACCGGGTTCTTCTCGAAGGTCACCTACGACGACGCCGACCGGACCACATCCACGACCGACAGCGCGGGGAAGACGTCGGCGCAGGAATGGAGTCCGAAGGATCTGCCGCTGTCGACCACTGACGCGGCCGGACGCAAGACCACCACGGTCTACGACTACGCCGACCGTCCGGTCGACTCATACGGCCCGGC
>NZ_JBSFNC010000305.1:0-1974 GCF_053586895.1 Amycolatopsis sp. NPDC003731
CCGCGCCTGGCACGAAGGATGCACCGCGATCTCCAGGCCGCAAGCGGTATCCGGAGCGACACCGTCCAGCGCGTCCTCGGCAGCCGGTGCCCCACCCCCGGCAACGCCACCACCAGATGGGGCCAGCGCCGAGCCACCTGCCGCCCGCGGGCGAGCAAGCTCCCCTCCATGAACCGCGGCGAGCCCGGCGGATACGGGATCGCGTACACCGCCTCGAAAAGCCGCCGGGCCAGCGTCACGACCTCCACGGGCTACCGCGACCAGGATTCCAGGGCGATCAACGTCTTCGTCCCCGTCACCTGGTGGTGCCGGCGGATCTCGTCGATCGTCTTCTGCAGGTGGGCCATGTCGCGGACGCGCAGCCACACCAGGGCGTCCGGGTCGCCCGCGATCGTGAACACCGCCTGGGCCTCCGGCATCCTCGTGGTCGTCCGGAGGATCTCGGCCACCTTCGTGTTGCCGACGAACCTCAGCTCGGTGAACGCCTCGATCCCCCAGCCCAGCTTCGCGTGGTCGACCTGGACCGTGAACCCGGTGATCACCCCGCTCTCCCGCAGCCGGTCGATGCGGCGCTTGACCGCCGCCGTGGACAGCGTGACGCGGGCGGCGATGTCCGACAGCGTCCGGCGGGCGTCCTCGCGCAGGAGGCCGAGGATTTCGTGGTCGGTGGCGTCGAGCAGCTCTTCGGGCATGCGTCGCAGCGTAGCCGGACGCAAAAATCAGTACCGAAAGCCGCGAACGACCACTGAAAGTTGCGTCGAGGTCGACAAAGCCACACCGCCTGTTGCGCCACTGTGGTCCACGTCGCATCGTGCCCCGAAACGAAGGGAGCGCGCCGTGGAGACGTTCACGCTGGAAGACCGCTATCTGCGGGAGGCCGGGACCGTGCACCTGACCGGGGTCCAGGCCCTGGTCCGGCTGCTGTTCGACCGCGTCCGCCACGACCGCGCCCACGGGGGCGACCCCGCCGTCTTCGTCTCCGGCTACGAGGGCTCGCCGCTGGCCGGCTACGACCTCGAGCTCGGCCGCCGGGCGACGCTGCTGGAGAAGCACGACGTCGTGCACCGGCCCGGCCTCAACGAAGAGCTCGCCGCGACGTCGGTCATGGGCAGCCAGCTCGTCGCCGGGGCCGGCGGGAACCGGGGGGTCACCGGCTTCTGGTACGGCAAGGCCCCCGGTCTCGACCGGGCCAGCGACGCCCTCCGTCACGCCAACCTCGCCGGCACCGACCCGCGGGGCGGGGCGGTCGCCCTCGTCGGCGACGATCCCAACGCCAAGTCCTCCACCGTCCCCTGCGCGTCCGAGCTCGCCCTCGCCGACCTGGCCATCCCCGTCCTCTTCCCGGCCGACGCCCAGGACGTCCTCGACCTCGGGATGCACGCCGTCGAGCTGTCGCGGGCCAGCGGGCTGTGGACGTCGCTGAAGGTCGTCGCCAACGTCGCCGACGCGTCCGGCACCGCCACCGTCAGTCCCCGGTGGACCGCACCGCGCATCGAGAAGGCCTACCGGCACACGCCGACGTCCCGGCTGCTCGGCGCGAGCCTCGCCGAGCTGGAACGCAGCCTCTTCACCGTCCGCCTCCCGCTGGTCCTCGACTACCTGCGCGCGAGCACCGTCAACCGGATCACCGCCCGCGGACCGGCCGACCGGATCGGCATCGCCGCCGCCGGCAAGTCCTATCCGGACCTCCAGCAGGCACTGCGCACCCTCGGCCTCGACAAGGGCGAGCATGGCATCCGCATCCTCAAGCTCGGCGCGATCCACCCCCTGGAACCCGCGATCGTCCGCGAGTTCGCCGACGGTCTCGACGACATCGTCGTCGTCGAGGAGAAGCGCGCGTTCGTCGAGACCGCGCTCAAAGAGGTCTTGTACGGCACGACAAACGCGCCGCGGATCATCGGCAAGAAGGACCACGACGGCCGCACGCTGTTCACCGAACTCGGCGAACTGGACCCGGACGGCATCGCCGCCGGC
>NZ_JBSFNC010000306.1:0-1973 GCF_053586895.1 Amycolatopsis sp. NPDC003731
CGAGGCCCGGCGCCGCCGCGCGGCGTACTGGGCGTGCGGGCTGGGGATCTTCGTGTTCTGGAACGCCGGCGTGCTGGCCGGCGCGTTCGCGGGGATGCTCGGTGAAGCGCCGGAAGTCCCGCGGGTCGGCCGCGCGGTAGCGCCAGTCGATCCAGGTGCCGGCGGGCAGGCCGAGCGCGGGCCAGTGCCCGGACCGGGTCGTCACCTCTTCACCGTTGAGGATCAGCAGGTCGTCGGGGGCGTGGTTGCCCCAGACCAGCTGCGAGCTGGAGGTGTTGTGGTCGGTGGAGACGATGAAGTCGAGCCCGGCGGCGCGCGCGTCGGCGACGAGCTGCTCCGGCGTCCGCCGCCCGTCGGAGTGGACGGTGTGCAGGTGGCTGTCGCCGCGGTACCAGGCGCGGCCCCTGTCTCGCGCCGGAGCGGTTTCCGGGGCCGGGTTCGGTTTGAACGGCGCGCCGTCGGGACCGAAGGTGAGCGTGATGTCCACGCGGTAGTTCAGCCCCTGCGGCGCGACGGTGTACGGGCCGAGGATGACGTGCCACCGGCCGGGCTTGATCGGGCCGGCGAGGTAGCCGGGCGTGGCCTCGGACGCGCTGATCGAGAAGCGGTCGCGGAAGCCGCCGGACCAGCCGCGGAAGCCGCGCGCGTTGCCGACGTCGTGGCCTTCGGGGCCGAAGATGCCGATGTCGCAGGCGTTCCCGCGGGTACCGGCCGGCACCGGCGGCTTGTCGTAGGAGTAGACGACGTCGATCTGCCGGACGCCGCGCGGGACGTCGACGGGCAGGTAGTACCAGTCCGGCACGTCCGGTTTCAGCGTCCCGGTGACGGTCTGCGTCCGGCTCGTCCCGCCCGGCTGATCGGCGAACGCCACCCCCGGCAGCATCCCCGCGGCCGCCGCCACCCCACCGGCCCGCAACAGCGTCCGGCGGCTGAAGTCGTTCATGCGCACCTCCGCATCGGACGCTAGGCCCGCCAGGCGAACGCGGACGCGAACCGGCGGTGAACTTTCGGCCGAGCCCCCCGCTCGGCGAGATTTCGCCGCGGCCGTCGGCGGGACCTCGTGGCCGTCCACTGTGGCCGGTGCCCGCTGACCGCTTCCCGGCTTCTCGCAAAAACGTCCCACGGAATCGGTGCAGCGCTGAAAAAATTGCGCTGAAGGTGTGGCAAAAAGATGTATCCGAAAGTTTTCACCGCGTTGGCGGCTACCGTCCGATCGCTGCATTCTGCCACCCACGGGGAGGAATCATGGCACTGCTCAAGAACGGCGTGGTCACCGCGCCACCGGGGGCACCCGCCGGCGCGCGGGCGCTGACCTCGGCCGATCCGTTCGGCTCCGGGACCGGCCTCGCGGCCGACCGGGGGGCGAACCGGTACGGCGTCTGCTCCATCGAGGACTTCCCGCCCGGGATGAACGACCTTTCCTACACCCACGACGACGCCGGTGGTTTCTACAATTACGTCAAGCAGTTCACCGCGCCGAACTTCTGGTACACCGACGGTGGTGTGCTGTCGTGGATCTACGGCGAACAGTACGACGACTGGCAGGGCACCTACGGCTTCGACGCCTGCGTCGCCGAGTACCACTCCGGGCACGGGACGATGGACGGCAACGGGGTCTTCTGGATGCCGATGGGCGGCACCTGGGGCGGGTCGGCCTGGGCGAGCTCGGCCGACATGCGGCTGGGCAACGAGGTCGCGCGCTACCTCTTCTTCTCCACCTGCCTCTCGCTGCGCATCGGCGACGGCAACAGCCCGATCCGCACCTGGGACGCGGCCAACCTCGGCCTGCGGATGATCTTCGGCTTCGAGACGACCAGCGTCGACAGCCCGAACTACGGCGCCTACTTCTTCAGCAAGTGGAACGGCAACGGCCACAAGTTCAGCAAGGCGTGGCTGGATGCCTCCTGGGACATCGACCACCACCAGGCGCCGTCGGCCGTCGCGTGCGGGGCGACGCAGGCCGAGGCGCAGGA
>NZ_JBSFNC010000307.1:0-1737 GCF_053586895.1 Amycolatopsis sp. NPDC003731
TGGACCACCGACGCCGGCATCGAATACCTCATGGACCCCGAACCCCTCGGCGGCCCGGGCACCGCCCCGAAACCCGACCCCGCCCTCTACGGCACCTACTCGCCGCTGCAGGACGCGAAGGGCACCGCCAAGGGCAAGGCCAAGGAGGTCAAGAACAAGCTCACCTGACGCCGTCGCCGGGGCCGCCGCCGGCGGCCCCGGCCGGGCGTCCGGGTGAGAGGCGCGCGTCACGGATTCGGACGCCGCCCGGCCGGGTATCCGGGCGGAGTTCCCTCGCGCCCCTGTGGAGGCCCAGTGCAGCCTTGGCCCGGTTCCCCCTACCCGCTCGGCGCCGACTACGACGGTGTCGGCACCAACTTCGCACTCTTCTCCGAGGTCGCCGACCGCGTCGACCTCTGCCTGTTCGCCCCGGACGGAACCGAGACCCGGATCCGGCTGCCGGAGGTCGACGGCTTCGTCCACCACGGCTACCTGACCGGCATCGGCCCCGGCCAGGAGTACGGCTTCCGCGTCCACGGGCCGCACGACCCCGCCCGCGGGCTGCGGTGCAACCCCGCCAAGCTGCTGCTCGACCCGTACGCCAAGGCCGTCACCGGCCGGGTGGACTGGGACGAATCCGTGTTCGGCTACCGGTTCGGCCGGCCCGAGGAGCGCAACGACGACGACTCGGCGGCGCACACCGTCCGCGCGGTCGTCGTCAACCCGTACTTCGACTGGGCCAACGACCGGCCGCCGAAGGTGCCGTACAACGAGACCGTCGTCTACGAAGCACACGTCCGCGGGCTGACGAAGCTCCACCCGGACATCCCGGAGGAGCTGCGGGGGACGTACTCCGGGCTGGCGCACCCGGTGATGATCGAGTACCTCAAGACCCTCGGCGTCACCGCCGTCGAGCTGATGCCGGTCCACCAGTTCCTGCACGACCACGCCCTCACCGAGCGCGGCCTGGCCAACTACTGGGGCTACAACACGATCGCCTACTTCGCGCCGCACAACGAGTACGCCGCCTCGATCATGCCGGCGACCCCGGGCAGCGAGGTGCACGAGTTCAAGGCGATGGTGCGGACGCTGCACGAAGCCGGGATCGAGGTCATCCTCGACGTCGTCTACAACCACACGGCCGAGGGCAACCACCTCGGGCCGACGCTGTCCATGCGCGGCATCGACAACCAGGCCTACTACCGGCTGGTCGAAGACGACCCGCAGTACTACATGGACTACACCGGCACCGGGAACTCGCTGAACGTGCGCCAGCCGCACACCCTGCAGCTGATCATGGACTCGCTGCGCTATTGGGTGACGGAGATGCACGTCGACGGGTTCCGGTTCGACCTCGCCGCCACGCTCGCCCGCGAGTTCTACGACGTCGACCGGCTGGCCACCTTCTTCGACCTGGTGCAGCAGGACCCCGTGGTGAGCCAGGTGAAGCTGATCGCCGAGCCCTGGGACGTCGGCCCGGGCGGCTACCAGGTCGGCAACTTCCCGCCGCTGTGGACCGAGTGGAACGGCGCCTACCGTGACACCGTCCGCGACTTCTGGCGGGGCGAGCCCGCCACGCTCGGCGAGTTCGCGAGCCGGATCACCGGGTCGTCGGACCTCTACCAGAGCGACGGCCGCCGCCCGTTCGCGTCGATCAACTTCGTCGACGGTCTTGCCGCCGTACATGGTCAGCACGTCACCCGGGCGGTACGACGTCCCGGACGGCAGGTTCTCGGCCAGCGGGATGTGCGCGACGAC
>NZ_JBSFNC010000308.1:0-1633 GCF_053586895.1 Amycolatopsis sp. NPDC003731
CCGATCGGGGGCCGCGCGAACCGCTCCGCGCTCGTCCGCGTCCCGATGTATTCACCCGGAAAGGCGTCATCCCGCCGGGTGGTGGGCCGTCGGCGGCCCACCGGCCGCCGAGGTGACTCGCGCGACCGCGGGCGAGCCGCCCACCGAACCCGCACCTGGCAGCGAGGCCGCCGCTGAGGCCGAAGCGGCCGAGCCCGGCAGCGCCGCCACCCTCAACAGCGAGCCCACCACCACCCTCGACGGCGAGCCAGCCGAGGACGAAGCCGCCGGGACCGGCCCGGCCGAAGCCGCCGCCACCCCCGTCAAGCCCCGCCCCGGCCGGCGCCGCCTTCCCGTGCTGCTCCTCGCCGCCGCCGTCGTTCTCGCCGGGGCCGGGGTCTGGTTCACCCTCGAAGCCCGCTCCGCCGCCGCCAACCCCGCCGCGGCGAACCTGGCGCTCACCGATGTCGGGGCCACCGCCGATGTCACCTCCGCCGTCACCCTCGCGGTGAACCGGATCTTCTCCTATTCCTACGACCGGACCGACGTCACCGAAAAGGCCGCCGCCGCCGTGCTGCGCGGGTCGGCCAAGGATTCCTACGACAAGCTCTTCGCCGAAGTCAGGCGCAAAGCTCCCGAACAGAAACTTGTGCTCACTTCGCGCGTTTCCGCCAGCGCCGTCCAAGAACTCAAGAATGGTCACGCGCGGTTACTCGTCTTTCTCGATCAATCGGCCGTCCGGGCCGACAACAATGCGACCGACAGCGCCGCGGCGCAGCTTTCCGTGACCGCGGAGCACACCACCGGCGGCTGGGTCATCACCGATCTCGAACCTCGCTGACCCGGTCCGCAGCAATACCGCACGTCACCGTTTCCGGGAGCACCCGGAAACGGCCGGGAAACGCATAAGGAGGACAACCATGTCCGTGGCAACGAAGCTGAAGAGACTGGCCGTGCTCACGTCGGCGGCGACCGTGGCGATGACCGTGGTCACCGCGACCCCGGCGTCGGCCGAGGTCATCCCGTTCCCGGTCTCCTTCGCGGTGACCGGCAACACGGTGGTGAAGAAGACCGGCAGCACCATGAACCTCGGCCCCGGCACCCTGGCCGGGAACCTGCTCGTCAACGACGAGACCGGCGAAGTCGGCCTGAGCGCGGACCTGAGCCTGCCGCCGTCGCAGGCGAACATCTCCCTGGTCTCCGGCCTGTTCAAGATCAAGGCGACGGTGAAGGTGATCCCGCTCGGCCCGGCCACCGGCACGCTGGCCGACGCCACCCTGACCACGCACGCCAAGGCCAACATGGAGATCAGCGACATCTGGGTCGGCCTGCTCACGCCGGTCATCCCGCTGCCCACGGTGCCGGGCTCCTGCAAGACGAAGACCCCGATCGAGCTGAACCTGGTGGCGAAGGACATCGACATCTTCTCGCCGATCACGGTTTCGGCCGACTACACGATCCCGGAGTTCACCAACTGCTGGGTCGCCGACCTCGCCCTCGGCGCGCTGGTTTCGGGTCCGGGCAACAAGATCAACCTCACCCTGACGCCCAACGCGGCGAGCTGACCCGGCGGGTACGCGGGTCCTGTCCACCAGAGCCCGCAGCGCGATCTCCCCTTCGAGCCGGGCGAGTGCCGCGCCCAGGCAGAAGTGGA
>NZ_JBSFNC010000309.1:0-1574 GCF_053586895.1 Amycolatopsis sp. NPDC003731
GCAAGCGCAGTGAGCAGAGCCGGCTGGCGATCCTCGCCGCCACGCTCGACCTGGTCGCGGAGGCGGGCTACGCTCACTCCGGCAGCGAGTCCGTCCACTCGGAACGGACCTGCGCACCCTGCGGATCGGCGACCACGTAGATTGCGCCGTCCGCGGAGACGTACATCGATGTGCGGTTGATGCGGCCGGTCGCGGGGTCGACCACCAGGCGGTAGTCCCCCGGCAGCAGGAACCCGCGGCCGCCGGGGACGGGGCCGAGGTCCTGGACGCCGGGGTATGCCGCGATCGAACGGAAGGCCGCCGCTCGGACGGCTGGTGGGGCGGGCAGGGTCGACACCAGGGACACCATCGACAGCAGCAGCTCCCGCTCGCGGTCCTCCGCGGTGAACGGGCCCGCGCTCGTCCGGGCGCCGCTGTGCGCGATCGCGTTCACGAGCCAGTCCCGCAGCGCCGCCGGGTCGGTGGGCAGGGTGCGGAGCTGCTCGAACGTCACCTCGGTGGCCGCCAGCCGCAGCTTGAACGCCCCCAGCGGCATCACCCGGCCCCCGCTCTTCGCGCCGCGGAACCACAGGTGGCCGTCGGCGGAGTACCAGTACTCGTACCCGCCCTTGGCGTCGGCCGTCTTCACGTGCCAGTACTTTCCGGTGTCCGCCGGGGAACGCTCGGCCACCGTGGCCGCCGCCAGCAGGACCTCCTGGCCCGTCAGGACGGGGGCGACCGCCTGCGGAGGCGGGGCCTGGGCGGGGGCGCCGGGCAGGGTGGCCACCACGACGGCGGCCGCGGCCGCCGCGGCGACCAAGCCGGCCCCGAGCGCCAGCGGGCGCACCCGGCGGCGGGGAGTCGCCTGCATGTGGTTCTGCAGCCGGTGCCGGCTCCGGTCGGCGACGTCCTGGGGCACTTCGCTCGGCGCCAGCACGGCGTGCAGGGTCTGCAGGTCATTCATCGGTGGCCTCCGGGGCGAGAACGGGGGTGAGCTTCTTGCGGGCGCGGTTCAGGCGGGAGCCGACCGTGCCTGGGGAGATGCGCAACGCTTCGGCGACTTCGGCGTAGCCGAGCTCGCCGAGGGCGACGAGCAGCAGGACGTCGCGCTCGCCGGCGGACAGCCGGGCCAGCGCCTTGCCGAGCTGCCCGGCCGCGATCGCCGAGACAACGCGGCTTTCGTGTCCTTCGGCGGCTTCGCGCGGGTCGAGCCGCGAAAGGGCGCGGTAGTGGCGCGCCTCCTTGCGGCGGTGCCGGGAGACCAGGTTCGTCGCGATGCCGAACAGCCAGGCGCACGGGTCGCCGCGGCTCGCGTCGAACGTCTTCCGGCGGTCGAAGGCGACGAGGAACGTCTCAGCCGCGACGTCCTCCGCGGCCTGGGGGCCGAGGCGCCCGGCGACGTACCGGTAGATGGCCGCGAAGTAGCGGTCGTGCACCTCGGTGAACTGCTCGGTGCCGAGCACCGAGGCCGCCGTCATGGGGCTGCCTCTGTCATGGGGTTCCCTAAGGTTGATGTTGTTCGGGGCGAGTGCCCTGGATGCCCAGGGCGTCGGGGTGTGGCTGATGAGGCTCTGCCTGTGTGGTGGCTCGGAAGG
>NZ_JBSFNC010000310.1:0-1452 GCF_053586895.1 Amycolatopsis sp. NPDC003731
GAAGGAATCTGAATGACCGTGTCAAGCCGCAGCGGTAGCGGGTTGTGGCGCGGCTGGGGTGAAGGTCCGCCCGTCGCGCAGCAGGGCCCAGAGCACGTCCACCAGGCGGCGGGCCAGCGCCAGCAGCGCCTGGGTGTGTATCAGCCGCTCGCCGCGTTTCTTGTCGTAGAAAACCCTCGATGGACCGCTGACCTTGAGGCTGGACAGGGCTGCCATGTAGAACACACGGCGCAGTCGACGGTTGTAGCGCTTGGGGCGGCGCAGGTTCCCCGTGACCCGGCCGGAATCCTGAGGCACGGGAACAAGTCCGGCGTAGGAGGCCAGCCGCCCGGAGGTGGCGAAGGCGGCGAGGTTGCCGCCGGTGGCCACGAGGAATTCGGCGCCCAGGATCGGGCCGAGGCCGGGCAGCGATTCGATGATCCCGGCCTGCGAGTGTTCCCGGAATTGGCTGGTGAGGAGTTTGTCGGTGTCCTTGATCTGCCGGTCCAGGTTGAGCAGCTGGCGGGCCAGATTGGCGATGAGGAGCGCGGTGGTGGCCTCACCGGGCAGCCGCACCGTCTGGGCATGCGCGGCGGCCAGGGCATCGGCGGCCATACCGGGGATGCCCTTGGCCCAGGCGCCGTGCTCGCGCAGGTAAGCGGCCAGGCCAGACTCGCCGGCCTCGCGGATCGCCTGCGGGGTCTGGAAACCGGCGACCAGTACCAGGGCACTGCGGGTGGAGTAGTCGAAGGCACGTTCCAGCGCGGGGAAGATGCCGGTCAGCAGGTCACGCAACCGGTTGACGCCACGGACCCAGTCGGCCATCAGGTCCTCACGATGGGCGGTGAGCCGGGTCAGCTCGACGACCAAGTCGTCGATGGCGGTGACCGGCGTCAGATCGGTGCGCATCCGCGCGGTCTCGGCGATCACTCGGGCGTCTTTGGCGTCGGACTTCGCTTCACCACGGAACACACCGGTCATCCGGTTGACGACCCGGCCGGGAACATAGACCACGTGCTGCCCGGTCGCGATGAGGACCGCGACCAGCAGCGCGGCGGCGTTACTGGTCAGATCGATCGCCCACCGCACCTCGCCGGCGGTCTGACCGGCACGCGCAACGAGCTGCTCGATCGCAGCCTGGTCGTTGGCGACCTTCTGCGAGAACACCACCTTGCCGGCCGCCTCCATCGCGCACGCATGATGCGTCGCTTTGCCCACGTCGACACCGACCCACACCAGCGATCGATCCGTCACGCTCGTTCTCCTGTTGTTGCAGGTCAAGCCCGTGGACAACCCCGCCAGCAGGTCCCTAAACAGCGACGGTCCGCAGCAGATCTGAATCAGTGGCCAGGGCGTCCAGAACGACGGGGCGGCCATTCCTTCCGAGCCACCACACAGGCAGAGCCTCATCAGCCACACCCCGACGCCCTGGGCATCCAGGGCACTCGCCCCGAACAACATCAACCTTAGGGA
>NZ_JBSFNC010000311.1:0-1410 GCF_053586895.1 Amycolatopsis sp. NPDC003731
ACCACACAAGGCAAGGACCGATCAGCCACACCCCATCGCCCTGGGCATCCAGGACAACCCGTCCTGAACACCAACAATCTTATGGAGGACCGATGGCAGCACAGCACGCCCTGTGGCACCCGTTCGCCGACATGGGCGCGGTCGACGGTGACCGGATGGTCGTCACCCGGGCCGAGGGTTCGTACATCTGGGACGACACCGGCCGCAGGTACTTCGACGCGACGGCGTCGCTCTGGTACGCGAACTTCGGCCACGGCCGTCCCGAGATCACCGAAGCGGTTTCCCGCCAGCTGTCCGAGCTCGACTCGTGGAACCTGTTCGGCTACAACGCGAACCGCCCGGCGATCGAGCTGGCGGACCGGGTGGCGGCCTTGGCGCCGGAGCCGGGGTCGAAGGTGTTCTTCGGTTCGGGCGGCGGCGACGTCATCGACACGGCGGTGAAGCTGGCCCGCGCGTACTTCGCGCAGACGGAGCGGCCGGAAAAGGTCCACGTGATCGGCCGGGCGCAGGGCTACCACGGAACCCACGGGTTCGGCACGGCGGTGGGCGGCATCCCGGCGAACGCGGCGGGGGTGGGCCCGCAGCCGCCTTCGTTTTCCCACGTGGCATATGACGATGCGACGGCGCTGGAGGCGGAGATCGAGCGCGTGGGTGCGTCGCGGGTGGCGGCGTTCTTCTGCGAGCCGGTGATCGGCGCGGGCGGCGTGCTGCTGCCGCCGGAGGGCTACCTCGAGGAGGTGGCGGCGATCTGCCGCCGCCACGAGGTGCTGTTCGTGGCGGACTGCGTGATCGCGGCCTGGGGCCGGCTGGGCACGTGGTTCGGAATCGACCGGTGGCCGGTGCAACCGGACATGATCACGACGGCGAAGGGCATCACGGGCGGAACGATCCCGCTGGGAGCGCTGGTGGTGGCGCCGAAGGTGGCTTCGCCGTTCTTCACGGGGGCGCCGGGAGCCCCGATCTTCCGCCACGGCCCGACGTACGCAGGGCACCCGGTGGCGTGCGCGGCGGGCTTGGCCACGTTGGACATCTACGAGCGCGACGGCTTGATCCCGCGCGGCCGCGAGCTGGAGAAACCCCTGGCGGACGCGGTATCGGGAGTGGCGGGGCATTCGCTGGTCGCCGAGGTGCGGGCCGGCCTGGGCTTCCTGGCGGCGGTGGAACTGAGCGCGGAGCTGCTCGACGCCGACCCCGGGGCACCGGTGAAGCTGCAGCGAGCCTGCCGCGACGAGGGTGTGATCGTGCGCAACCTCGGGCGCGGGGTGGCGGTATCACCGCCGTTGGTGGCGGCGGAGCCGGAGCTGGATTTGCTGGCGGCGGCGTTGCCGAAGGCACTGGACCGCCTGGCGGCGCAGGTGTGAGGTCGCGAATGACTCATTCGGGACGTCGGAGGTCCCGAATGAGTCATTC
>NZ_JBSFNC010000312.1:0-1298 GCF_053586895.1 Amycolatopsis sp. NPDC003731
CGGCGTGGACCGGCCACCGCGCGGTGGGTGTTCAGCAGGCGCCGCCGTCGCTCCAGACGGCCCACGAGGTGGGCGCGCCCGGCTCGGCGCCGGTCGAGTACCACAGCGACGTCCACTTGTGACCGTTGTGCCCGACGACGTCATTGGGCACGTAGGCCTTGGCGGAGTCCCACTCGGCGAGCCCGTCGCAGCCGGTCGGCGGGGTGCCGGTGCCGACGGTGAGCGAGAACTGCGCGGTGTGGTCGGCGTCGGTGCCGTCACCGCTGACCGTCACCTGGCTGGTGCCCTCCGGCGTGGTCGCCGAGGTGGTGATGGTCAGCGTTGCGGTGCCGCCGGAGGAGATGCTCGCCGGGCTGATCGTCGCCTTCGCGCCCTCGGGCAGGCCGGTGGCCTCCAGCTGCACGGTCTGGGCGTTGCCGGAGGTGATCCGGGTGGTCACCGTGGTGGTCGCGGTCTGTCCGGGTTGGACGGACGCCGAGGCCGGCGAGAGCGTCAGCGAGTAGTCGTTGCCGGCGGGCGGCTGGCCGGTGCAGGTCGGCTCCCCGCTGACCGCGGGCACGCTCACCGCGTCCCACGCGGCCTTGGTGCTGGCGAACTCGGCGCAGCTGCCGGGGAACAGCGCGACCGCGGCTTCCAGGGTGGCCTTGCGGGCCGCGCGGTGGTTCCACGACGACGTCTTCTTCAGCAGGCCGTTGTAGAAGATCTTGCCGGCCTTCTGGATGCCGACACCGGTGACCGACGAGTTGTTGCACGTCGGGCTGGCCGCGCTGCCCTGGGACAGCAGGTAGAACCAGTGGTTCTGCGGGCCCGCGGCCGCGTGCACCTCGGTGCTCGGGATCGACGAGGAGTAGCAGTTCGGGTCGCCGACCTTCGACGGGTTGTCCATGTAGCGGATCGGGCCCTGGCCGACCAGGTTGACGCCCTCGCCGACGCTGAAGTCCGGCGTGTCCTTCGGGTTGTTGGCGTAGAACTCGGTGAGCGCGCCGAAGATGTCGCCGGTGGACTCGTTGAGCCCGCCGTTCTCGTTGCCCGAGCCCGCGCCGCCCGGCGTGGTCTGGAAGATCGCGTGCCCGAACTCGTGGCCGACGACGTCCATCGGCGTCGCCTGGCGGCGGTTGTCCTGCGAGTGCCCGAAGTGCGTCGACGAGCCGTCCCAGTACGCGTTGACGTCGTTGAGGCCGACACTCGCGCGGAACCCGCCGCCCGCCCCGTCGATGCCGGTGCGGCCGAGCCACTCGCCGAGCATCTTCCACTCGGTCTGGACGCTGTAGAGGACGTCGACGCAGCCGGTCTCGAGG
>NZ_JBSFNC010000313.1:0-1263 GCF_053586895.1 Amycolatopsis sp. NPDC003731
GGTAGATGGTGTTGGTGAGGTGGCGTTTGAGTGCGCGTAGTGCGGCTTTGCTGCTGGCGTGGGGACGTTGTCCGGTCCATCGTTGGCGGTAGTCGCGGGCGGGTTGGTGGTGGGCAAGCTGGGTGATCGCGATCCGGTGCAGGCAGGTGTTGAGCTGGCGGTTGCCGCCGCGGTTGAGCCGGTATTGCGGCCGGTTGCCGGACCAGACGGGAATGGGTGCGGTGCCGGCGTGCATGGCGTAGGCCGCTGCTGATCGGAACCGGGTGATCCCGGCGGTCTCCCCGATGATCTTCGCGGCGGTGACCACGCTGATTCCGACGATGGCCAGCAATGAGGGTGCCAGCTCGGTGACCTGCCGGGACAGCTGGTGTTCCAGCTCGGTGATCTGATCGCCCAGGGCGGTGATCTCGGCGGTCAGGTCCAGGGCCAGGTCACGGCGGACACCGACCGGCAGCGCGGCCAGCGCGGTGGTCAGGGCGGCCAGCCGCCGGGGCCCGGTCAGGGAGGCTTTGCCGGGGTCGAGGGCGGGGTCCAGGTCGTGCAGGTGCCAGCGCAGCTGGTTGATCGCCGCGGTGCGGCGGGTGATCAGGTGTTCGCGGCGGTCGGTCAGCAGCCGCAGGTCGAGGGCGGCGGGGTCCAGGTGGGCGGCGGGCAGGCCGGGTTCGCGCAGGGCGGCGCGGGCGATGGCCAGGGCGTCGATCGGGTCGGACTTGCCGCGGGTGCGGGCACTGGCGCGGGTGCGGGCCATCAGCTTCGGCGGGACCCAGACCACGGTGGCGCCGTGCCCGATCAGGGTGCGGACCAGCCGCCCGGCGATGCCACGGCCGTCTTCGACCGCCCACTGCGGCCGGGAACTGAGGGCCGAGGCCCAGGTGCGGAGCCGCAGGAGCCCATCGGGGGTGGCGGGCACGGTCTGCTGAGCGAGTTTGCGGCCGGTCTGGTCGACCGCGACGGCGGTGTGGCTGGACTTGTGCGGATCAATCCCGATGACCACCATGGGCGAGGTACGTGTCCTTCCCTTTGACCGGAGACATGTGCGATGTTCCGGGCCGGGCTGGTCGGACACGCCTCAGTCGAGGTGGATGGCGTTTGCCCACGCTTCTATCAGGTCAGGCCAGCCCGGCCCGGGCCTTGATCACGCAGGACAGTTCATTCACAAGCCACCACGAGCAACGTCATTCCGAGTCACCACATGACCAAGACCGGACCCTAACCGCACCAAGTACGGCACCACCAACCCTGACACTGAGAGTCATTCGCGAC
>NZ_JBSFNC010000314.1:0-1228 GCF_053586895.1 Amycolatopsis sp. NPDC003731
GACGCGGTCGAACTTGCCGTTGACCGACCGGGGCAGCTTCGGCAGCACCTCGACCCGCCGCGGCAGCATGTACGCGGGCAGTTCCTTCGCCAGCGCCCGGGAAATCGCCTCCGGGTCGGCCTCGGGCGCGACCGCCAGCACGATCCGGTGGCCCAGCACCGGGTCCGGCACGCCGAACGCGGCCGCCTCCCCCACCAGGCCCGTCGCGTAGGCGGCCTCCTCGACCTCGGCGGGGCTGACGCGGTAGCCCGAGGTCTTGATCATCTCGTCGGTCCGGCCGACGAAGTAGAGGAACCCGTCCTCGTCGCGGTAGACAGTGTCGCCCGACCACACGGCGATCTCCGGGCGCACCAGGCCGTCCGGCCCCGGCACCGGGCGGAAGCGCTCCGCCGTGCGCCCGGGGTCGTTCCAATAGCCGAGCGCCACGAGCGCGCCGCGGTGCACCAGCTCGCCGTGCTCGCCGGGCAGGCACGGCGTGCCGTCGGCGCGCAGCACGAGGACTTCGGCGTTGGGGATGGCCTTGCCGATCGAGCCGGGCCGGCGGTCGGCCTCGGCCGGGTCGAGGTAGGTGGAGCGGAAGGCCTCGGTGAGGCCGTACATCAGGAACGGTTGCGCCGCCGGGAAAATCCGGCGCAGCTTGGCCAGCGTGGCGCGCGGCATGCGGCCGCCGGTGTTGGCGAAGTACCGCAGCCGCGCGGTCGCCTCGGCGGGCCACTCCTGCGTCACCAGCTGCAGCCACAGCGGCGGCACGCAGGTCAGCGCGGTGACGCCGTGGCGGGCGCAGAGCCGCACGATTTCCTTGGGCAGCAGGTAGTTCACGAGCACGACGTGCGCCCCGGCGGCGAACGCCGTGGTGAGCTGGCTGAACCCGGCGTCGAAGCTCAGCGGCAGGGCGGCGAGCACGACGTCGTCGCGCGTGTGGCCGAGGTACTCCGCCACGCTCGCGGCGCCGGCGAGCAGGTTGCGGTGGGACAGCACGACCCCCTTGGGGCCGCCGGTGCTGCCGGAGGTGTACATGATGGCGGCCGGGTCCTGGTCGATCACCCCGCCGGGCCCCGCGTCCGGCTCGGCCGCGGTCAGCGCGTCCCACTCGGGCTGCCCGAACACCACGACCGGGGTGTTCCCGGGCACGGCCTCCCGGACCGTCGTCAGCCGCTCGGGGGTCGTGAGCACCACCTTCGGGGTGCAGTCGGTGGCGACGTGGGCGATGAGATCGCAAGAGCCTCGT
>NZ_JBSFNC010000315.1:0-1053 GCF_053586895.1 Amycolatopsis sp. NPDC003731
CCGGGGGTGCGGCGCAAGGAGACCAACGTCGTCGGGGTGCGGATCATGCCGTACTTCGCGCTCAAGGGCGGGGCGTTCTTCACCCTGGTCGTGGGTGTGCTGGCGCTGATGTCGGGGCTGTTCCAGATCAACCCGGTGTGGAACTTCGGCCCGTACAACCCGGCGCAGGTGTCGGCGGGCTCGCAGCCCGACTGGTACATGGCCTGGGCCGACGGCATGCTCCGGATCTGGCCGGCCTGGGAGGTCTACCTCGGGAACTACACGATCCCGGCGGTGTTCTTCCCCGGCGCGATCGGCATGCCGATCCTGTTCGGCCTGCTGCTGGGTTACCCGTTCATCGAGCGGAAGCTGTCCAAGGACACCGCGCACCACAACCTGCTCCAGCGGCCCCGGGACGTCCCGGTCCGCACGGCGCTGGGCGCGATGGCGCTGGGCTTCTTCATGGTCATCGAGCTGTCCGGCTTCAACGACATCATCGCCGACCAGTTCGACATCTCCCTGAACGCGACGACGTGGGCGGGCCGCATCGGCGTGCTGATCGTGCCGCCGCTGGCCTACTACTTCACCTACCGCATCTGCCTGGGCCTGCAGCGGGCCGACCGCGAGGTGCTGGAGCACGGCGTCGAGACGGGCATCATCAAGCGGCTGCCGCACGGTGAGTTCATCGAGATCCACCAGCCGCTGGCCGGTGTGGACAGCCACGGCCACGCGATCCCGCTCGAGTACCAGGGTGCGTCGGTGCCGAAGAAGATGAACAAGCTGGGTTCGGCCGGGCACGCGGTTCCGGGCACGTTCTGGTCGCCGGACCCGGCCGAGGAGACGGCGGCGCTGGAGCGGGCCAACGGCAACGGCCACTCCGGTGGCGAGAACGGCCAGCACGGCCAGCACGGCGAGTTCGACACCGCCGAGACGGCGTCGGCCGCGAAGCAGTCGGACCACTAGGTCCCAATACGCCGAAGGCCACCTCCGCGCGGAGCCGAGGCCGAGCCGACGACGACGCCGTGGCGGATCGCCGAGCCGCTCGTGTACTGGAAGCCCGGTGCGGTGAGCGCC
>NZ_JBSFNC010000316.1:0-1034 GCF_053586895.1 Amycolatopsis sp. NPDC003731
GGTGTCGAGGCGGCTTCGTGGTCGAGAACGGGCGAATCCGGTTTGTACGTCCCTTGTATCCGGTTGCGTGATTCTCCTCCCCACAACGAGATTCCGACCCATGGAGGACCAGGATGTTCACGAAGGCCGCCGTGCTCACGGCGCTCACCGCCGCGACGTTCGCCGTGGCCGCACCGGCCCAGGCCGAAACCGCGGCCACGACGGTGCTGCCCACGGCGAACATGGAGGCCGTGCTGAAGGCGGCCCAGATCGACCCGCGCCGCGCCGACGACACCCAGACCCCGGGTGCCCACGACAGCGTCCTGCTCGTCGAGCAGGCGCTGCAGGCGAAGGGGCTGCTCGACAGCCAGTACGTCGACGGCTACTTCGGCACCACCACCATCACGGCGTACTCGCAGTACCAGAAGTCGTTGGGCTACACCGGTCTCGACGCGTCCGGCCTGCCGGGCAAGACCTCGCTGGAGAAGCTGGGCGAAGGCCGGTACACGGTCACCAACCCGATTTCCGCCGGCAGCCACGTGACCTACCACGGCAAGACCCTCAACACCCGCACCAAGGCGATGCTCGTTGCGGCGGAAGGGAAAGCGGGCTTCCAGGTCACGCTGACGCAGGGCTCGTACAACGCCGGCGGTGTCGACGCTTCGGCCGGCACGCACGACGGCGGCGGCGCGATGGACATCTCGGTGTCCGGCATGTCGTCGACCAACCGCAACAACCTGCTGAAGGCGCTGCGCAACGTCGGGTTCGCAGCCTGGTACCGCACGCCGGCGCAGGGCTTCGACTACCACATCCACGCGATGGCCGTCTCCGACCCGGACCTGTCCTCGGGTGCGCAGCACCAGACCGGCGACTACTACCTGGGCATGAACGGCCTGGCCGGCCGCGGCGCCGACGACGGCCCCCAGGTCACCAAGGTCACCTGGGAGGAGTACCAGCGCGCCGCCGCGCACGCCAACGCCAAGCAGGCCCTCACCGAACTGCGCGACCTCGCCCGCGGCATCCACCCGGCCGCCCTGGACGCGGGCCTCGACGTC